>DAEE01000039.1:0-193 GCA_002495205.1 Thaumarchaeota archaeon UBA183
GGAAGTTGACCTTGATGCCGTCCTCCTCCAGCCACTCCATGGCGTCGAGGATGGCGCCCTTGGTCGAGCCCCAGCTCACGACGGTGACGTCTGCGTGCTCGGGGCCGAAGAAGTTTACTCTGTCGGAGAGGGGTATCTCCTTGTCTGCGAGGTCGATCTTCCCCATCCTCTTCTCCATCATGTAATCCCTGAT
>DAEE01000039.1:228-906 GCA_002495205.1 Thaumarchaeota archaeon UBA183
CTTGAACCTCTCGTACTCGCCGTTGACCGCGTCAGTGATCTCCCTGCGGAACTCGCCCCTGTCTATCTTGACCCTGTTCGCGTCGAGCAGCGGCAGGGTGCCGTCAGAGTTGGCGAGAGCCTTGTCGACGATGTGGATTACCGGGGTCTGGTAGACCTCGGAGTAGTTGAACGCCCTCACAGTGTCGTAGAACGCCTCCTCCAGGTCTCCGCTGGCGAGGACCAGCCTGGGGAACTCCCCGTGGCCCGCGTGGAGCGCGAACCTCAGGTCCCCCTGCTCGTGGCGGGTCGGGAGGCCAGTGCTCGGGCCGCCCCTGGAGTAGAGTGTGATCACCACCGGGACTTCGTTCATGCCTGCGTACCCCATCCCCTCGGCCATCAGCGAGAAGCCGGGGCCGGAGGTCGACGTGGAGGAGCGGACGCCTGCGAGCCCGCCGCCTATCGCCATGGTAATCGCTGCTATCTCATCCTCGGACTGGACGACGGCTATGCTCCCCTTGTTCTTCAGGCCGGCCGCCTCGGCCATCTGCGGGTTCTCCTGGCCGGCGAAGCCGTCGAGCTGGAACTCGGAGTGCCCCTCGAGGAACTCGCTCTCGTCGCTCGCGGGAGTGATTGGGTAGTAGGTCTGCAGCCTGCACCCGGCGAGCTCCTTCGCCATGGCCACCATCGAGTTGCCCCT
>DAEE01000039.1:941-14723 GCA_002495205.1 Thaumarchaeota archaeon UBA183
CCTTGGGCTTGGACCTGAACTGCTTCCTCACCACTTCCTTGACGAGGTTCTCGTCGTAGGAGAGGAGGGCGAAGGAGGCGGCGACGGCCATCACGTTGAGCATCCTCTGGAGGGTGCTCAGAGACGTCTCGCCGAACTTGGAGCCCGCGNNGGGACAGGCCTGCCTTCGATAGCTCGGCCATCAGGGCCGCCTTCACCGGGGCCTCGATCGTTGGGATCTGGTCCAGGCGCTTGGCGTCCTGGTCCGGGTCGTAGATTATCGCCCCTTCTTTTCTGACTTCCAGGGCGTGCCTGAAGATCGTCTCCNNCCCCTTGATGTTAGAATAATACTCCCTCTTTCCGAAGACGCAGAGGCCTCCCGCGGCCGCCGCCCTTGCGAAGACGTTGGCCGAGGTGTCGACACCGCTCCCCTGGACTCCGCCGATCATCCAGGAGAAGTCTTCCCTCTTCAAACTGGAAACGACCGAGTCGGAAGAGTTCTTGGTTCTTTAAGAATATAGTTATTACGTCGCTTATGCGTGCTTACTAGGCAGGGTGAGACCGTGGACGAATCAAGAAGGGTGCAAAAGGTGGGGTACAACTCCCTGTCGATTTCTATCCCCAAGCAGTATGTGAAGGACATGAACCTGAAGCAGGGGGACACCCTGCTCTTCCGCGAGGATTCTGATGGGACTCTGCGCCTAATCCCCGCGACCAGGTCTCGGGAGGCCGCAAGGGCGGTCGTCAGGGCTGAACAGGCGGGGAGCCCGGAGATGCTTGCCAAGCTCATAGTCGGGGCCTACGCTCTCGGCTACGACACCATCGAGGTGACGGGGAGGGAACCCCTGGACCATGCGACGACCGACCGGGTGTTGGGCACGGTCAAGCGGCTCAGAGGGATGGAGGTGGTCGAGTCAGACGTCAGGCACATAGTGGCACAGAGCTTCATCGACCCCACGAAGTTCCCTGTCGATTCCCTGATCAAGCGTCTGCAGATGCTCGTCTCTGGGAGCCTCGAGCGGGTCACGGAGTCGCTGGATCTGGGGCAGGCCGGAAACCTCAACGGCGTGAGTTCGGTCAGGGACGAGATCGACGAGCTGTACTGGCTGATACTCAGGCAGCTCCTGGTGGCGCTGAACCGGAGGGAGCTGGCTTCTGAGATAGGGATCGAGTCGCCCCTCCACGCGTCGGGCGACAGGGTGTCGGCTAAGACGCTGGACGAGATAGGGGGAATCATACAGGACATCGCCCAGGAGCTCACCAGGCTCAGGGGCCTGGGGACTGTGGTGGACCACAGGGTCACGGCGGGCCTGAAGAAGCTGGCCGTCAAGGCCGGGGAGGCGTTCAGCACGACCGTCGAGAGCCTGCTCACCCCGGACATCAGGCTCATCGGAAGCTCGCTGGCCCTCGTGGAGGAGACCATGAGGCTGGAGAAGGAGGTGACCGAGGCGATGCTCGCCTCGGGTGAATCGGGCAACGCCAGGGTGCTGGCGTCGTACTTCGGCCAGATCGCCAGGTATTGCAGCATCATCATCGAGATATCGTCCCACCGCCTGCTCCGGAAGACGAGCAGGGTGGCCACCGTCCAGCAGTGACAGATTCTTAATCAGAACCCCGGGAAGCGCCCATGGTGCGGGGGTAACGAAGCCTGGTCAACCGTGCGGGACAGAGTTCCCCGACTCAAGATCCGGGCCTTGCTTCGGATGGGGCATCCCGTCCCTTAGGGGTTCGTGGGTTCAAATCCCACCCCCCGCATCCTGATTCCTAGGCTTTCTGAGGCTCTAGCTCTATCGAGATAACCGTGGTTAGCCGCTCCCCTCTCAGGCGGCCTACGAAGTTGACCAGTAAATTCCCAACGGTTCCGTATTCCTTCTTGAAGAGCGCCATGACTCGGTCGCTCTCCTCTCCCTCAAGTACTTGGGCTCTACCGTCAACCCAGGCCCCAGTCGGTTTGCCGTTCCTTTCAGAAAGAACTATGCGGACGTGTGGATTCCTTCGAATCCGTTTGACCTTCCAAGTTTTCGGGCCGGTGCGAAAGTAAATCAGGCCGTTCTCTTCGATGGATTGGACCGGCGTCAGTACCGGTTTCCCGTCTTTCTTGTAGGACTCGAGATTGATGTATCTCCGTCCTGAGAACTGCGAAACCGACGACAAGTTCAGGTCACCTAGCAGTGAATCCCTTGACTAATAAAACGCGCACATGGACTTCGCAAAGGCCCGAGCGCGCATCGGGGTAAGGTGACAGCGAACTCGGGTTTTCCTCTGGGAGAGCAGGGAGTCATGTTCTGTCGCACCCCCCATTTCTCAGCGCTGAGAAACGTAGGCCCTTCTGAAATACCCTCAGGAGCCCAATGCCGCTGTGAAGCCAGACTATGGCAACTGGGTTTCGAAGGACCTTGTCTTGATTCCGCTTGTCTTGGGGTTGATTCTCGCAGCGATTGCTGCGCTCCTTCCCATCCTTGTCGTCGTTGCGGGCGTGCTCTTCGCCGTCTCGGGCTACTTCGCCTATGCCAGATTCGTGTTTGGGAAGGGAGGAGACGCTCAGACGAAGATTCGCAACCTGGTATTGTCTAACCTCGAATGGGAAGGAGGTGGCAAAGCGTTGGACGTCGGCTGCGGGAACGGCGCTTTGGCTAATACGCTCGCCAAGAAGTTCCCAATGATTCAAGTCGTGGGAGTTGACTCGTGGGGGAGGGATTGGGAATACTCGAAAGGCGCATGCGAAAGGAACGCAGGGATTGAGGGTGTAGGGAGCAGAGTCACGTTTCAGAAAGCGAGCGCAATCTCGCTTCCGTTCCCCGATGGGTCCTTTGACATTGTCGTAAGCAACCTGACCTTCCACGAGGTGAAGGACGCCCCCGACAAGCGTGAGCTCCTGAAGGAGGCGCTGAGGGTTCTCAGAGAGGGCGGGAAGTTCGTTCTCCAAGATCTCTTTCTATTCAAGGCCGTCTATGGCGACATCGACGACTTGACGAGGTGGGTGCAGGAACTGGGGTTGAAATCGGTAGAGTTCGTGCCCACACGTGACTCGCCGTTCATTCCAAGGCTGTTGAAGCTGCCATTCATGGTCGGCAGTTTGGGGATAATCAAGGGCGTAAAGTAGAAGCGTTCAGCAGTTTATGAACAGTGATGAATGGTGGTGGAGATGCTGATCCCCATCAATGATGTCCACTCTCGAGGGTAGGCTTCTTCAATCCCACCCCCGCATCCAAGAGGAGGCAGAGGCACTTTGGAGACCCTCGACGTGGCCGACGCGCAGGGCTGGCGGTCATGGCTCCGGTCAAACCATCTAGCCAAGCAGGAGGTCTGGTTGGTGTTCCACAAGGGCGGCCTGCCTTCGATCACCTACGACGAAGCCCTGGATGAGGCCCTCGCCTACGGCTGGATTGACAGCGTCATCAGGAAGCTCGATGACACCAGGTATGCCAGGAAGTTCACGCCGAGGCGGCCGGGGAGCATCTGGTCAGCGTCGAACATCGACAGGGTCTCCAGGCTCCGGCGGGAGGGAAGGATGACGAAGTGGGGCCTCGACGTCTTCTCCAAGAAGTCGGCGGAAACCTCCATGCTCGAGAAGTTCAACTCGGGCCAGGTGCCGGTCCCCAAAGACCTCGAACTGGCGCTACGCAGGAACGTCCAGGCCTGGGCCAACTACCAGCGGATGGCCCCGAGCCACAGGAAGAGGTACTTCATCTGGGTGACCGACGCGAAGAAGCCCGAGACGAGGGAGAAGCGGATCGACGAGGCGGTTCGCCTCATCGCCAGCGGTGTGAAAGAGCTTCTGAAGTAGCCCCGGTCGGGGCACCGGGCTAGCGGGTCGACTCCTTTACCTTGACCGGGAAATCCACGCCGTACCCTTCGGATATCTTGCTCAGCATATCGGCCACGCCGCCCTCGCCGGCGATGCTCCCCAGCTCGCGCATCAGCTTCAGCGAGTTGAGGACCCTCCTGTTCGTCCGGCATGCATAGGGGACGGACCTGATTGCGTCGAAAAGCGCCGCCCTCTCCTCCTTGGTCGGCTGCTTGCCGTAGTCGTGTGTGAGCACCGATTCGATCTCCCTCATGGTGTCCCCCAGGCACCTGTCCGAGTTCGAGTATCCGAAGAAGCAGTGACCGCAGTCCGCAGTGAGCATCTCCCTCATGGGCCCCCTCTCGTTCACCCTGTAGTGCTTCTGGGTGTAGACGTACCCCTGGGTCTTCAGGCGCTCGGAGACCTTGTAGACCGCGCCGATGCTGAGGCCCTGGGAAAGGACGGCCTCGTAGAGCTCCGAGACCGAGCCGCCGAGGCCCGAGCAGAGTGCAGACATCACCCTCTCCTCCGTCCAGATGGGGAGCTCCGCCACCCTCTTCTCCAGCGTCTGCTGGACGAGGCTCTTGTCTGACGCAAACTCCGTCAGGTTCCTGAGCGACCCGTTCTGGGGCGTCAGGTGGAAGAGCTTCTGCAGCGACTGGCTCGTCTCCTTGAGTGTAAGCCCCGCGACTTCGGCTATGTACTGGATCTTCAGGCTNNCGCCTGACGAACCAGTCGAATTCCCTCAGCGCCTTGACCGCATGCCCCCGGGACACAAGGAATCGCCTGTGGCCCTGGCTCGCAGCCTTCAGCCCGAGGGGGGAGGAGATGGCGTCCAGCGCTTCTTCTACTTGGTAATCACGGGGCACAAGGTAGACCCGCCCTGACAAGGTTTCCGTCGTGAAGGGAGGGCTGGAGGTGTACGACTCCTCCGTCCAATCGGTCGGCTTGAAGCTTCCGAACAGGCCCATTGGGATCTTCATTTCAGTGCTCGCTTCATGTANNATGGGCGGGCACGGTGGCGGGCATCCTACCACGGATGCCGATGGCCGCCAGCCAGTAGCATGCGGCTTCAGAAACCATTTAGCCGCCCCAGGGCACCGGTTGCGCGAATGCCCAGCATGATTCATGGAGGGTCGCTGAGAAGATGATTTCCCAGGCAGAGAGGGCAGAAGAGTTCCGCAGGCTCCATCACAGGAGGGAGGTGCTTGTGCTTCCGAACGCCTGGGACGTCCCGAGCGCCAGGGTGTTCGAGGACGAGGGGTTCCCAGCTGTCGCCACGTCGAGCGCCGGCATGCTTGTGTCCCTCGGGTATCCCGATGGGGAAGAGATTCCCCCGAGGGAGTTCCTTGCGGCGGTAGGGAGGATTTCTCGCGTGCTCTCCATCCCCCTCAGTGTTGACGTGGTGGGGGGGTTCGGGGGCACGCCCCAAGAGGTAGCCAAGAGCGTCAGGGCGGTCGTCGGGGCCGGCGCCGTTGGGATCAACATCGAAGACTTCGCGCACAGTGCGAAGAAGCTCCTCCCGGTCGAGAAGCAGACGGCGAGGCTGCGAGCGCTGGTTCGCCTCCGCGAGTCGCTGAGAATCCCCTTCGTGATCAACGCCCGGACTGACGCGCTGCGGTTCGCCCCGGGAGAAGACGAGGAGAAGATGGAGGAAGCAATCAGAAGGGCCCAGGCCTACAGGGACCTGGGGGCGGATTGCGTCTACCCGATGGGTCTGACAGACGCCAAGTCGATCTCCAAGTTCGTGGGCGCCCTCGATTTCCCCACCAATGTGATGGTCAGGAAGGGCCTCCCGGCCGTGCCCGAGCTGAAGCGACTGGGGGTGGCCAGAGTGAGCTTCGGGCCGGCCGCGTCCTATGCGGCCATGGGGCTGCTGAGGCGCGCCTCTAGGGAGGTGAGGGAGAAGGGCACCTTCGACCTGCTGACGCAGGGTGCCATCACGTTCGACGAGCTCAACTCTCTCGCCGTCCCTCGGAGACGAGGTTCCGGCCGGTAGTCGCTGGACAAAACCAGGTAGGGCCCGTTGGCCCTACATCTTCTTGATTGCCTTGGCGACTGCTTCCCGCGACCTGTTCATCTCGGGATGAATCCGCTCGAGATGGAGTTGGACCATGGCGATGGCATCGTCCATGCCGTGGGGGGTGCTCATGGTGAAGCCGCAGGGGCATTGCACACCGAGTTTCTCGGCCATGAAACAGACGAAGTCTCGCGGATTATTTAATTTTGGGAGGGGCCCGCTAGACCTTCACGCCGAGCAGGCGCTCGAGGATGTCTGAGAGCGTGACCATGCCGACCATCTTGTCCCCGTCGAAGACGAAGGCGATGGTGGTCCCTGCGTCCTGCATCTTGTCGATAACCGTCGGGAGGCCGTCCTCCTCGGACACCCTCGCGGGCTGTATCATGTAGTCGAGGATGGGAGAGTCGATGTGGTCTCTGGAGACCGCCCTTGAAATTGTCCTCGACGTGACGGCGCCGACGTACATCTTCCTCTTCGCGTCGTAGATGGGCATCCGCGGATGGTTGGTCTGCCCCATGGTCCGGAGCGCCTCGAACACAGTGGTGTTGCTGTCGATGGACACTATCTCCTCAAGGGGCGTGATGATGCTGGCAGCGTTGTTCTTGGAGGAGGCAAGCTGGGTCCTCAGGAGCCGCCCGGCGTCGGGCTCTATGTGCCCCGCCTTCTCGAGCATCGTGACGACGTCCTCGAACTCGGCCGCCAGGTCCACCTCCTTGTATCCGGGCTTCCCGACCAGTCTCTCCGAGAGGGCCCTGGCGAAATTGGTCAGGGGGACGGCCAGGGGCGCGAGTCCCGACATGATCATCATTGTTGACGGAGCCAGGACCATGGACATCCTCAGAGCGTTCTCGATGCCGATGGCCTTCGGGAGCAGGTAGAGGAGCGTCATGATCACGAAGGAGCCTCCGACCGCGCTGTAGATCCAGCCTATGGGGCCGAAGTAGTCGGAGAGCACCAACCCGATGGTGCTAGCGAGGACCACGTTGGATATGGTGTCGACAAAGGTCGTCACGCTGACTAGCCTGGTCTTCTCGCTGACGATCTCCAGCGCCGTGGCAGCCCTGGCCGAGCCGCTCCCTATGGAGGCGCTGAGGGAGAAGGGCCGGAGGGTCAGGTAGGTAGCTTCGACGAGGGAGGACCAGAAGGAGACGAAGACAGCTACGGCGAGGGCGACATAGACTATGACCGAGACCAATTACAGGTGCTCTTCACTCCGCTGTCCGCTCAACTCACAACCGTACCTATCCTCTCGCCGTGGACGGCTTTGATCACGCCTCTGGCGTCGGCGCCGTTCAGCACCACAAGCTTGATTCGGGACTCGACGAGCTGGTCCACGGCGACTGGGTCCACGATGCTGTGGATGCCCGGGCGGTGTGAGCCGCCCAGTATCTGCTTCATCTTCTCGTAGGTCAGCCTGTCGAGCTTCCTTGCCTTCTTGTTGACCCGCGGGTCTTCGGTGTAGATGCCGTTCTGGTCTGAGGCCTTCACAAGGATGTCCGCCCTCCACTTCGCAGCCACAATGGCCGCGACCGTGTCCGTGGTGATGCCTGGCTTCAAGCCACCCATGACCGCGACCCTGTTCCTTGCAAGGCGCTGGAGCATGCCGTCGATTGACGTGGGGACGCTGCTCACCCCTCCGAGCTTCATCGCCACGAGGCGCGCGTTCAGCCTGGACGCATGGATGGCCACTGTGTCCTGCTGGTAGGTCGACAGCCCCATGGCTGCCGCCGACCGGATGTAGTCGCGGGAGACCTCCCCGCCTCCGACCACGACCGCCACTGAATGCCCCTCGAAGTTCAGGTCGGCGATCACCTGGGCGTAGGCGTTGACCACCTTGGCAGATGGGGGAGACCCAAGGACGGACCCCCCTATTCGAAGCACGGCTTTCATTTACGCAGATCCTCGCTTAGGCCGGCTTAAGGGGTGATAGGTTTTATAAATGGGTCAGGAAGATTTTGAGTGTTCGAATGTCAGCTGCCTCTTCGGAAGCGTCTGATTCTTCGGCCTGACGTAGAGGTACCTCTGCATTGTCCAAGACCGACTCAGTTAGGCTATACAAGGTGCGGAAGCTCATCTCGGAGCTCAGCAACAAGGAGGGGAGGGGCACCGAGCTCGTTTCGCTCTACATCCCACCGAAGAAGCCGATTCACGAGGCGATCGCGAACCTGCGAGAGGAGTGGGGGACGGCCGGGAACATCAAGTCTGACACCACGAGGAACCACGTCCAGGATGCCCTCACCAGGGCGATGCAGAGGCTCAAGCTCTACAGGACCCCGCCTGACACCGGCCTGGTGGTCTTCTCCGGGGCCCTCCCGACCAACGGCCCGGGGAGCGAGGTCGTCAACGTGTGGGAGATCATCCCGCCCAAGCCCGTCACACAGTACCTCTACCAGTGCGACGACNNACCACTTCCACGTCGAGTGGCTCAGGGACATGCTGAGGGAGGAGAAGGTCTACGGGATCCTCTCGATAGACTCGAGCGAAGTGGGGATGGGGATTCTGAGCGGGGACAGGCTGGATATAGCGGACGTGCTGACGTCAGGCATCTCCGGGAAGACGAGGAAGGGGGGGCAGTCGGCGAGGAGGTACGAGCGAGGGAGGGAGATGGAGCTGACGTACTACTTCAACAGGGTCGGCGAGCACGCGACCAGGGTCTTCATAGACAACAACAAGGTCACTGGCCTCATTGTGGGAGGGCCAGGGCCCACCAAGGACGAATTCCTGAAGGGCGGGTACCTGCACTACGAGCTGCAGAAGAAGATCCTGGCCGTCCTCGACCTGGGGTACTCCGGCAGGGAGGGTGTGAGGGAGCTGGTGGAGAAGGCCTCAGACATCCTGAAGGATGTCCGCCTCGTTGAGGAGAAGCGCCTGGTCCAGAGGTTCCTGGGCGAGGTGAACAGGCAGGCAGGGCTGGCGGTCTACGGCCTCCCCAGGGTGATGGAGGCCCTCCAGAAGGCGAGCGCCGAAGTTGTCCTCGTGACTGACGACCTCGACATGGTGAGGATCGAAGCGACCTGCAAGAAGTGCGGCACCGTCAGGACCGAGACGGTCGCTGCCGCCAAGAAGATTCAGCAGCGCCAGGAGATGACATCCACTCCCTGCGCGAAGTGTGGGGCCATGGANNTCGACGGGGACGGAGGAGGGGAGCATGTTCAAGAGCTTTGGCGGGGTCGGCGCGATACTGCGGTATCGGAGCTAGGGCGCTGTCGCGGTCTGGCTGGCTCCGGCGGCGGCGGCCTTCTGATACGATGCACTGAGGGAGTGGCGCTCGGCCCCCTCCCCCCGACGGGGCCGGCGAGTGCAACTGTTTTTATCCGAAGGGCGCTCGCAAACGTGAGGCCATGGTCATCAGAATCGGGATCATCGGGAAGACGAATGCAGGTAAGACGACTCTGTTCAATTCGATGACCCTCCTTTCGGGGGAGGTGTCCAACTACCCGTTCACCACGAAGTCCCCGGAGACCGGAGTCGCCAACGTCGTGACCCTCTGCGTCCACAAGGAGTTCGGGGTGACCGACAACCCTGCCAATTCGAAGTGCGAGGATGGCTGGAGGTTCATCCCAGTCGAAGTGACAGACCTCCCCGGCCTGATCAAGGGAGCCTGGATGGGGAAGGGGCTGGGGAACCAGTTCCTGAGCGTGGCCGCCCAGTCAGACGCCCTCCTCCACGTGGTGGACGCGTCGGGGAGCGTGGACAAGGACGGGAAGATATCAGAGCCTGGTACGGGCGACCCCATCGCAGACTTCGCTGACGTGGAGCTGGAGCTCGTCCTCTGGTACACGAAGCTCTTCAACACGAACCTGCCGAAGATATCGAAGCTTTCGAAGACCCCCGGCTACGGCGTCCCCACGGCCGTGGAGGAAGTCATGCACGGAATAGGGGTCAGGAAGGAGCACGTCATCGCGGCCATGAAGGAGGCGATGCTGGAGGAGAAGCAGTTCGATTCCTGGAACGAGAAGGACGTCCAGAACTTCTGCTGGACCCTCCGGGAGTTCTCGAAGCCGACGCTGCTGATAGCGAACAAGATGGACCTCCCCTTCGCTGCCGAGAACTTCCAGAAGCTCAGGGAGAAGTTCAAGGGGCTCATAGTGGTTCCGACAAGCGGAGAGGCCGAGCTCACCCTGAGGAGGGCGGAGTCCAAGGGGCTCATCAGATACGTCCCCGGAGAGGAGAGGTTCGAGATACTCAAGCCTCAGGACCTGAACGACGCCCAGAAGAGCGCCCTGGCCTACATCAGGAGGAAGGTCTTCGGGGAGTACCTGAGGACTGGCGTCCAGTTCGCCATGAACTCGGTCATTTTCAAGCTGCTCAGGGAGAACGCGGTCTACCCGGTACACGATCCGCAGAAGCTCTCTGACAGGAACGGGCGCATACTCCCGGACGTCTACCTGCTGCCAAGCGGGTCCACGGTCGAAGACCTGGCCAGGGACATACACACGGACCTTGTCAAGGGGCTCCTCTATGCCATCGACGTCAGGACCGGGCTCCACCTCCCCACCAACTACGTCCTGAGGGACAGGGACGTGCTCTCGATAGTCTCCACCTCGAAGGAAGGCTAAGAAGGGCCTTGAAAGGCCGGAACCTCCGGTGGGGATAGATGCCTTACGGCGGGCCGCTCCTGTCTGACCTAGAGCTGAGGTACCCTTTCGCTCCCCGGTCGAGGAAGTTCTTCGAGTCCGTCCCGGTCGAGGATGGGCTGGCCAGCAGGGAGGTGGTAGGGCAAACGGAGAGCAGGCTACTGAGCGCCCTGGGGAGGGCCAGGTACGAGCCCCACATCTCGGAGCTCGTCGAGTTCTCGAGCTTCTTCGCGGCGGCCCTGGTCGCCAGCCAGGACCCGGTGCTGACATCCAGGTTCTCCAAGAAGGAGGCGGAGAGGGCGAAGGAGTTCTTCCTGAGAGAGGAGCCGAAGGCCAAGGTCGAGATCATGGCGGAGTGCTTCGGCGCGGCGCCGTCGCTTGTCGCCGTTGAGGACGGGAGGGCGAGCTACTCGATGCCCGTCGAGGGCTACCTTTCGCTCGCCGCGAGATACGAGCTGGCCAGGGACCCGAAATGGAAGCTGGCCCGGCAGGAGCTGGACAGGGGGACGGTCTACATGGGCGACAACAGGCTCAACGACCTGTTCGGGGACTCGGCCCTCGGAGCGATCGCTGACGGGGTGAGGAACCTCCGCAGGGGTGTGTTCCCGAAGCAGCTCGTAGGGGTCAGGGATGAGGTCGTCCAGTACGTCCCATCCCCGAAGCCGAAGACGAACAAGGGCTACCTGTACGTGGAGGACCTCCTGGCGCACCCAGTGTCCGACGGGAGGCACAGGCTGGTGTGGCTGGTGCTTGCCCCCTACCTAGTGAACGTGAAGAAGCTCGACGACGAGACGGCCATAGAGAAGATCAGGGCGTTCGTGGCCGCCGCAGGCGAGACAAGTGCCATGAGGCGATTCGTCGAGTACAACGTGCGCAGGGCCCGGAGGAACGGCCTCCTCCCGCCGACGTTCTCGACCCTGAAGACGGAGCACCCGGACATCTACTGGCTCCTCCCCAAGGAGGTCGTCTCAGGGGAGGCTGCGAAGAAGGGCGCGCAGCGGTGACCCCAGGCCGCTGTTTTCTTTAACCAGGCTTCACTGGCGCTTCTCCCATGCGGACCAAGGTGTTCGGAAAGACCGGCAGGAAGGTCTCCGAAATCGGGATGGGCACCTACTATGATCCTCTATGGATCGCGACAGGGTTCATGGGATGGAGGAGGGGAGCTTCTGCTAAAGTGGAGGCGGTCAAGGCAGGGCTGGACTCGGGAATCACGCTGGTCGACACCGCGGAGATCTACAGGTCAGAGCCGCTCGTGGCCAAGGGCCTCGAGGGCAGGAATAGGGACGAGGTCTTCCTGGCAACGAAGGTGTGGTCGAACCACCTGCACAGAGACGCCCTGGTCAGGGCGTTCAACGGCAGCCTGAGGAGGCTGGGGACCAGCTACATCGACCTCTATCAGGTGCATCGGCCCAGCTCGGGAGTGCCCATCGGAGAGACCATGGCCGCAATGGAGCAGCTGGTCGGGGAGGGGAAGCTCAGGCACGTGGGCGTGAGCAACTTCAGCCTCGAACAGATCCGGGAGGCGCAGACCGCCCTGCCCAAGTCAGAGCTTGCCTCGGTCCAGCTGGACTACAGCCTCGTCCACAGGCGTGTCGAAAGTGGGATTCTGCCCCACTGCGACAAGGAGGGGATCGCCCTGCTGGCGTACTACCCGCTCGGGCACGGCAGGCTCCCCGGCGACCCGAGGCTGGAGAAGGTGAGCTCGAACAACGGACGGACGAAGGCCCAGGTGGCGCTGAGATGGCTCGCAGACAAACCGAACGTGTTCCCCATCCCCCGGGCGTCCAAGGCCGAGCACGTCAGGGACAACGCGGGTGCGGGCGACTGGGAGCTCTCTGACGACGATAGGCGGGAGCTCGACCAGCTCTTCCGCTGACAGCTTAAATCGCCTCTAGTGGGGGCTAGGAATTGGCGGGTGAGTGACTTCCACCCGATCCGCCTTACAAATCCCGGTGTGGGAGGAATTGAGCAACAAGAGAACCTGGACTACGCGCAATGTGGCGCTTGCGGCCCTGCTGGCGGCCCTGTACGGCGCCTATGTCCTCTACTTTGGCTTCATCAGCTTCGGCCCGCTTCAGTTCAGGCTGGTGGACGCCCTCCTGCCGCTCTCCATCCTTTTCGGGCCTCCGGCGATAGCCGGGGTAACCGCCGGGTGCTTTATCGGAAACGCTCTGGGACCCAACCTTGGGGTCATAGACATCGTCGGTGGGCCGGCGGCCAACTTCCTCGCCGCGACCCTTGCGTGGGCCGTGACGAGAAGGAAGTTCCGCGGGGGGTGGACCCTGGCTGTGGCCCTTGAGATAGCGGTTGTCGCGGTGATNNGAGGTTGTGCCCATCGGCATCATCGGGTATCCCCTCCTCAAGGCGGTCGACCGGGCGACCTCCAGAAACACGGTCTTGAGACCCCAAAACCCCTCTTAGACTAATATACCGTCTCATGGGACAGCCTACGCCGATTGCAGCCACAGTTCTCAGCGAGGCTTGAAGCAACTTCTTGGGACCCGAAGCTAGAGGCTGAGATGAGACAGGTCTGGGATATGGAGAGAAGAATATTTGATTTCAAGCCTTCAAACAGCAAGAATCGCAACTTCGTGATAGACACCCCTCCCCCCTACCCCTCGGGGAAGCCCTGGCACCCGGGGGCCCTTACCCAGTACACGCAGATTGACATGACTGCGAGGTCGGCGAGGATGAGGGGGCTCAACGTCCTCTACCCCGTAGGGATAGACAGGAACGGCCTCCCTGTCGAAATCTTCGCTGAGAGGAAGTACCGGGTGCAGATGNNTGCAAGCACGCCCTGGACGACCTAGAGGCCTACATGATTGGCCTCATGAAGACCCTGGGGATTTCAGGGGACTACTACAACAAGTACAGGACCGACTCGGAGGAGTACAGGAAGCTCACCCAGTGGTCGTTCATCGAGCTCTGGAAGAAGGGACTCGTCTACCTCGCCAACAGGCCCAACAACTACTGCGTGGACTGCAACACCACCATAGCGGACGCCGAGATTGAGTACGAAGAACTCCCCACGTTCCTGGTGACGAACACCTTCAGGGTGAAGGAGAGCAGGGCCGAGCTCCCTGTGGCGACGACCCGCCCTGAACTGCTGGCCGCCTGCCAGATGCTGGTGGTCAACCCGGCCGACGGGAGGTACAGGAAGTACATCGGCAAGACGGCCATGGTTCCAATCTACAACAGGGAGGTGCCCATCAGGGGGCACAAGAGCGTGGACCCCAAGTTCGGGAGTGGGGTCGTGATGGTGTGCAGCTACGGCGACTACAACGACGTCATGCTGTTCCGTGAATTCAAGCTGAAGGAGATTGTCGCTGTGGACATGGACGGGAAGATGACTGGGGCCGTCGGGAAGTACGCGGGGGTGTCAATCAAGGACGCCAGGTCGCAGATCATACAGGACCTGC
>DAEE01000039.1:14913-16860 GCA_002495205.1 Thaumarchaeota archaeon UBA183
GTACTGCAGCAAGTGCAACACGCCGCACCTCCCCAAGCCGGGGGTGTACTACAGGCCGTGGAGGGACGAGGCGCCGTTCAAGAAGTGCAAGAAGTGCGGGAACGCGAGGTTCATCGGCGAGACGAGGACGTTCGACACCTGGATGGACTCGAGCCTCTCCCCGCTCTACATTTCGAAGTATCTGAAGGGGGGCAAGTACGCAGGCCTCACCTACCCCGCTACCATCAGGATGCAGGGGAAGGACATCGTGAGGACGTGGCTCTACTACACACTGCTGAAGTGCTACCAGCTCACAGGAAAGGAGCCCTTCAGGCACGCCTGGATCGGGGGGCTGGGCCAGGACGCCCAGGGGAGGGCCATGAGGAAGAGCCTCGGGAACTTCGTGGACCCTGAGCCCATCCTGGTGAGGTTCGGGGCGGACGCCTTCAGGTTCTGGGGCGCCTCGGAGGCGGGGCTCGGGTACGACTTCCGCTTCAGCGAAGAGAGGATAGCCGGGTCGGGGAAGTTCCTTACCAAGCTATGGAATACCTGCAGGTTCATCAGCTCGTTCCCCATGCCGGAGAAGGCGGAGCTCACCTGGACCGACAAGTGGATGCTCAACGAGCTGGGCAAGCTCACCCAGGAGTGCGTGGAGGCCTACGAGCGGTTCGACGTGTTCACGGTGTCGACGAAGGTAAGGGAGTTCCTCTGGAACGTCTTCGCCTCCAACTACCTCGAGATGGCCAAGGGGAGGGCCTATGGTGACGGCACCACCAAGGGCGAGCAGGAGGCAGCCTGGTACACACTCCACACCGTGGTGAAGAGCATGCTGCTACTCCTTGCCCCGATAATCCCCTACATGACGGACTACGCGTGGAGGAAGCTCTACGGGACGCAGAGCATCCATCTGCAGCAGTTCCCCAAGCCCGAGAGGTTCGTTGTGAGCGAGAAGGTGAGCCAGAGCATAATGGAGTTCAACGCCCAGGTGTGGAAGACGAAGAGGGACAAGGGGCTCGCCCTGAAGGACTCGATCACCGCCAAGATTCCGCCGAACCTGAAGCAGTTCGAGAAGGACCTCGTGCGGATGCACCACATCACGAAATAGTTCGTTGAACGCCTAAGTTGCCATCGTTCTTTGGCTTATCTTATATAGCAAGCGCCGCCCTCGGTTCTCGATGCAAGCCTTCGCTGCACCCAACCGCTGCATATGGTGTGGAGCCAGGATCGACATGACCAGCAGTTTGGAGGTTTCCTACAACTGCTGCNNATACTCCGCCGGTCCGAACCTGACCGAAACGGACGCTGCGTTCTCTTCGAGGTGGGCGAGGTTCGCCGCCTTGGGGATTGCGACCACCTGTTCGCTGCGCGTGACCCAGTTCAGCATCACTTGTGCAGGGGTCAGCCCGTATTTCTGAAGAATCGAGGTTGATATCGAGCTGGGTATGTTCCCCCTGTCGAGGGGGCTGTAGGCCATCAGCGTGATTCCTTCCTTGACGCAGTAGGGAAGGATGTCCCTTTCGACGTCCCTTCGCCGCAGCGAGTACTCCACCTGGTTCGAGGCGATTTCGTTGCGTGCAAGGGCCGCCCTGGCGTCCTCGGTCTCCGTCACGCTGAAGTTGCTCACACCGATGTACCTGACAAGCCCGTCCCGGACGAGCTTCTCCATGGCGGCCATGGTCTCTTCGATTGGTATCCTTGGGTTGGGCCAGTGCACCTGGTAGAGGTCGATGTGGGAGGTGCCGAGGCGCTGCAGGCTCGCCTTGCACGACCTGATCACGTCGTCGTGGTGGAGATTCTCGGGCGCGACCTTGGAAGCGATGAACACCTCCTCGCGGATTCCCCTCACTGCCTCCCCCACCACTTCTTCGGACCTCCCCGACGCGTAGATCTCTGCGGTGTCGATGAGGTTCATCCCCAGCTCGACCCCCCTCCGCAGAGACCGCACCTGGGTCGCCCTCTCCTCTCGGG
>DAEE01000039.1:16872-17348 GCA_002495205.1 Thaumarchaeota archaeon UBA183
GGGGTGAAGATTGGCCCGGCTTTATTGGTGGCGAGAAAGGTGATAAACCGAGTTCTGGGCCGAGCACGGCGTGCCGCGGTAGCTCAGCCTGGCTAGAGCGTGTGCCTTGTAATCGCGAGTCGAGAAAGCACAAGGTCGAGGGACCGAAATGCCCCATAGGGCACGGAAGGCCCTCCCGCGGCTCTCCATCCCAGCTAGCGCGCGCTCTTCCGGAGTACTTCCAAGACGTCGCGCACAGTCGCTGTGAGGTATGCCCCATACTCCTCGTCGCTGAACTTGACGACGTCGAGCCTGCCGGTTTCGGAGGCTATCCTGTAGCTCAGGAGATGGTAGCAGGTCTCCTCTCTCCCTCCGAGGACCCGGAAGAAGAAGTTGCTGCAGGAGCAGTATGGTTTGTCCGGGTCGATGAATTCGTCCCCCAGTCTGCCGACGACTGTAATCACCTTCCGGCCGCTCGGTAGAAACACGCTCTCCTT
>DAEE01000039.1:17433-18653 GCA_002495205.1 Thaumarchaeota archaeon UBA183
AACGCCCGCCCGCCGGAAGTCCTTCCCTGCGGTTCTGCTTAGCTCGTCGAAAAGCGCGGGCAAGGCCTCCCTGATCAGGGCCAGGTCGCTGTTGGAGGTTTCGAAGGTCCTGCTTCTGGTCTTCGTTGACAGGTCCGTGAGGATGCCGATGGCCGTGACCGTCTTGAACGCTTTGCCGGAAGCCTCCAGCTTCCTGTGCACATACTGCACACCCTCAGAGAGCTGCGCGGCTACCTCATCAGCGTCTCTGGTGTCGCGCCTGAGGGTTATGATGCGGCTGAACTGCGTCGGTTCGAGGCCGGCCACCACGGGGTCCGGGTCGGTCCCAGTGGCAGCGGCCAGCAGGTAGCCGCCGAATTTCCTTCCGAACCGCCTTTCGAGCTCTGAAGGGTCCGCCTTCGCCAGTTCCCCGACGGTCCTGATCCCCATTGCCTCCAGCGTCGACGTGGTCTTAGGCCCGACCCCGTAGAGCTTCGATGCGTCTAGAGGCACAAGGAAGGATTCGGTGTCTTCCGGGGAGATGACAGCGAGCCCTCCTGGTTTCGCCATGTCTGAACCTAGCTTCGCGACGACCTTGCTGCGGCCGATGCCTATGGAGCACGTCAGACGTTCGTCCTTCAGTATGGCCCCCTTGATCGATTCAGCCGACATGCGGGCCTTCACGTAGTCTCCCCCCGTCGAACCCGTGAGGTCGAAGAAGGCCTCGTCGATGCCCGTGGGTTCCAGCGTGTCGACCATTCGTTCCAGTTCCTCCATGATCCTGCCGGAGACGACCTCGTATTTTTCGTGGTCCATCCTAATCACGGCCGGGTCGTGCCCCTCCAGCTTCTTCTTGGCCTGGACGATCGGCATTCCGGAGTGAACGCCGAAGTCCCTCGCCCTGTAGTTGGCAGTGCCGACGACGCCGCTGTCCTCCGTTCTTCCGGAGAAGACACAGACGATGACGGGTCTGCCCTTGAGCGATGGGTCCTCGACCTCCTCCACCTGGGCGTAGAAGTAGTCGAGGTCCAGGTGGCCGATGACCCTTGACAAGAATGTGGTTCCTTGGGGGCTACGGTTTAAGGGGTTTGCCGGCGACGAGTACGATCCTGAATTTGGTCCACCCCTCCAGGACCCCGGACTCGAACCGGGCTTCCATCAGCCGCTTGACCCTGGCTGGGGCCGAACCCCACGCAGTGCGGATGGCCCTCTCTTCACTTCCGCCTTCTTCCACAGGGTAG
>DAEE01000034.1:0-285 GCA_002495205.1 Thaumarchaeota archaeon UBA183
GGGGGACAACTACGGCAAGAAGAGAATCTACCTTGTCGGGTTTGCAGTCTTCGGCATCTCCTCGGCTCTATGCGGACTGTCCACGAGCGTTTACCTCCTGATCATTTTCAGGATCATCCAGGGGGCAGGGGCGTCGGTGATGCTGGCCACCGGCATCCCCCTGATCTTCGCGTCGTTCCCTCCCGCGGAGAGGGGGGCTGCGGTAGGAATCAACTCGGTGGCGTGGGCTGTCGGCGCAGTAGCAGGACCTGTGCTGGGAGGCACGCTGACATCCATCGACTGGCG
>DAEE01000034.1:297-3544 GCA_002495205.1 Thaumarchaeota archaeon UBA183
TCAGCGCCACGGTACTGGGGATTGCCATAGGCCTCGTGATGCTCTGGCTGACCTTGCTTGACGTCCGCCTGGCTGCGCTCAGCGGCCTCGGAATCGCAGGGTTCGCGGTCGTCGAGTCCAGGTCCAGCAACCCGATGCTCAGCAGGGAGCTCCTGAGGAACCGGGGCTTCGTCTTCTCCATCGTCGGCCTCGGGGTGATGATGCTCGCCTTCTTCGGGGTGGTGTTCCTGATGTCATTCTACTTCCAATCGGTGGCTGGGTTCTCCCCCCTGGCCGCGGGAATCTGGGTGGCTCCGCTCCCGGCTATGCTCGGCATAGCCAACCCGCTCGCAGGGAAGCTCTTCGACAGGTTCAGGGTGCCGGCGGTCATGTCCGTCGCCGGAGGGGTGCTTGTCTCGGCTTCCGTGTTCCTTCTCAGCTCCGCACTGAGAACACCCACACCTGACCTCTCCATCGTCCTACTCCTCGCGGTCATCGGCTTCGCCGGGGGCTTCGTGTGGTCTCCTACGATTTCGTCTGCGATTCAGTTCGCCAGGCCAGAGATGCGAGGCGTTGCCAATGGCACCGCTTTCACACTGATCTATGTCGGCTTCGCCACATCCGTCGCGCTTGTCGTGTCGGTGTCAACGGCAGCCCTGCCTGCCGCTCTATCAGCCCAGATTCACTCGGGGAGCGTCACTGGTCTTTCTGCCGCGTCGGCCTTGCTGTTCGACCAGGGGCTCGCTTCTGCGCTGGTGGCTCTCGGTGTAGTCGGCCTAATCGGGGTCCCCTTCCTCCTGCTCGTCCTCAGAGAGCAGGCGAAGCGGCCCATGTCCTACACTGAGGTTCCGCCCGATCCGGAATCTCCGGCCGCAGCNNGGGTCTCGGCGGGTCGTGATTCCTCCCTGGCTTGGCTCCCACGACCGGGAAGATGAAACTCAATTGGGACCGTTCGGACGGGTTGCCGTCGGAGAATGGCGAACGCTGGCGGCGCACAGAATGCCAAGCCCGAAATTCAGGACGAAGCCTCGAGGCTGACCCGCAGATCTCGCATGTGGGAGATCCTCACCTTTGTGGCTGTCATCCTGATCTCTCCCGTCTCCTTTGTCCTGGGGCTTCCGTTCGGGATTTCCCCCCACGACTGGCTTGCGTCCTGGACCCACTGGACTGTCGTGTTCATCACCATCGCCTTCTTCATCGCCCTCCTCGGATTCGAGACTGCCCTGTCCTACAGGCTGAAAGCCCAGCGGGTCACGAAGACGGGCCACAGCTGACAGAGAATCCCCAGATTCCCATGTCCCGTCCGATTGTGGATGCGTTTCAATCTGTTCGACCCTGACAGCACGAGCGGCGCGATAAACAACAATGTCTGAACGCGGCTTGCCCCTGCGGGGACAACACTGGCAATCCTCATCGTATTCTCCTTGGTCGCCAAGGACTACAAAGGGCTCTACTCGGGCAGTTAGTGAAAGAGCAGTTCACGCAGTACGATTTCCGCCGCCTCTCCGGGGGAGAGCTTCGAGCTGTCGACGACGACAGCGCCCTCTGGCGCCTCGAATGCCGACTGGATGCCTTCCACTCTGTCCGGTGGCACCCTCGCAGACTCCTGCCTTGCGGAGTTCCTTCGCAGGGCGGTTTCCAGATCGCAGGCGACGTGCACGAGACCGGCCTTCGAGTAGTGCCCAGACAACTCAGCCAGCGTTGACTCCCGGCGCCTCGCGCTCCCGAACGTGGCGTCCAGGATTACCAGCCGACCCGAGTCCAGCCAGACCTTCGCCGTGGCTATGGCTGACTCGTACACGAGGTCCGATTCTTCAAAGCTGTAGTTAGGCGAGGGCACCACAGACCTCATCACATCGGTCTGGATGAGGACAGCGAGCGGGTCTGACTTGGCGACCAGCCGGGCGATTGTGGTCTTTCCACTGCCGGGAATTCCGCAGAAGATTAGAAGCCTCCCCAGCATTTGAAAGACATTCCTTTCAGTCCGTTAAAAATGAATGCACCAAGGTAGGGGCGCCCCTACCCCAACGGCCGAAATCAGCGGTCTTCTCTCGCCCGGTCTTCTCGCCGGGAGTCGGGCCTCCGGCAACGCCTTGCTCCGACGGTTTTAGATTCGCCCTTGGTTCGCACGAGGTAAGGAATCCGACCCCAGGCAGGTCGCAGACAGATACTCGGTGGTCCTCGTAGCCTGGTTATACCTGAGATACCAAAGATGGAAATCCACTCGTTTGCTCCGTGTCAAATGTGGCACACCCTGCACATTCAGCGAGGGACGGGCTTGCAATCGGTTTCCTCGACAAAGGATTAGGTGTCATCCTTTTACCCCCTTGCCTGGGACGCTGTGAGGTGGAATGCGGTACACAGCCGCTCCCGGTGCCTTATTCCACATCGCCGAGAATCTCCGTTCGCTCGGTTATGTCGTCGTCGGCCCTGTGCTCTCTGAAGGAGTGATACGCCTCGGAGAAACAAAGGGTGCTGAAGACCTCGCCACAGGGCTAGCGGACAGACACGCTCCAGGGTCGTACGAGCTCACTGGGCAGAGCCCACTTGCATTTGCGGCAGTCAACGGGCCAGATTCGTTCAAGCGCTTCCTGCATCCCTCCGGCGTCGAGCTCACGAAACTCTATGAGACTCCAGACGGCTTCGAGGTGGCCCCGAGGCCTCCGTGGAAGACGAAGTACGCATTCTTCGGCATGAGGCCCTGCGACCTGGCCGCGCTACATCTGATGGACAGGACGATGCTGGCGCCGGGCCTCGAGGACCCCACATACAAGGCCAGGAGAAAAGACTCGATCTTCGTAGTCGCCAACTGCACGAGGGCAGAACACAACTGCTTCTGCACCTCGATGGGGACCGGCCCCCGCGCGGATTCCGGCTACGACCTCTCTATCACGGAGCTCCCTGGGAAGCTGATCATAGACGTGGCCGAGGGCCGCCTCGACCTCCTGGCCGGAGTCGAGATCCGCCCATCGACGAAGGAGGAGNNCAGCTGTACGCCGCCATGGACTCCCCCTTCTGGGGGGAGGTGGCAGACAGGTGCCTCGCCTGCGGAAACTGCACCATGGTCTGCCCGACCTGCTTCTGCAACACCGTCCGGGAGGAAACAGACCTGGCGGCAGGCAGCGTGTCCAGGGTCAGGGTCTGGGATTCGTGCCTGTCGAAGGACTTCGTCTACTCCGCCGGGGGCAACCCCCGGCTTCTGAGAAAGGACAGGTACAGACAGTTTGTGATGCACAAGTTCGCATACTGGCGCGACCAATTCGGCGGG
>DAEE01000029.1 GCA_002495205.1 Thaumarchaeota archaeon UBA183
GAGCGAGATCGGTGAGATCTCTGGCTTGCTGAGTAGCATCCTGGTAGACGCAGGGACAGTCGGTGGATACTCGCTGAACTTCGAGGCTGCCAACGAGGACGCCGAGAAGATCCTTGCCGAGGCTTCCGCAGTGGCGGAGACTCGTATGAAGGAGAAGTTTCCAGAAATACCGACTACCCTCCCGTCTGCCGAATCTACAACCGAGGGTGCCTCGTACTAAAACGGGGAACCCTCTCTCCTTTGTTTTTCTGAGACTCCCAGGGCCAGCTACGCTTCTGCGTATACCTTCGCAGACGTAAGAAGAAGTGACGCGAACACGAAGAGGACCATCACCCGCTCTCCCAGCCCTGCGACGTTCAGGCCCAGGGCGCCGTCCAGCGCCAGGAAGGCTGCGGTTGCCACGAACGCGGCCAGGGTGAGGTAGAACCTCAGCCCCCCCATGCCCCTGCTGACGAGCAGCAACCCGACTGGGGCGGCGACGAAGAAGACCGCACCCCCCACTGCGTGAATCGTGCCGTGCAGAGTGCTGGCCGCCCCCTCGATGTCTGTCTGGAAGAACGCGTTGATCACCAGCGCCAGTCCGGCCGGGAGCAGGAACAACGCGCCGACCTTCTCCAACCGAGACCTGGAAGTCAGGATTGCGAGTGCGAGGGCAAGTACGCCCACGCCGGCCAAGAAGAAGCCGGTGTTCATCTCGGGCGCGTAGGCCCCGACGCCATAGTCGCTGGCGACCTGCGTCACCGGGCTGTACTCGGCCGACGCCAGGCTCAGCACGAGGATGACGCCGCCGAGGTAACCCACTCCCACCATGGCAAGGATCGAGAGGGCGCTCCGTGTCCAGGACCTTCCGGGAGGCTCGTCGGTGCTCACGTAGGCGTTTGGATATGCCAGAAGATGCGCCTTTCCGTCATTCGGAATAAACTTTAACCACATTGTATCGGTTTTGTTGACCTACCCCGTGATTATCGTGGGGGCATTCTGAATCCCTGTATTTGTCCTCACGTGCCCCTCTGAGGTTTATTGGCATCGGCAGAGAGGAGAACGTCAAGCCGAAGATAGCATCTACAATCAAGGAGATCGAGATCCACCGCAAGGAGCTCGAGAACCTCCGCGTCAAGCTCGAGCAGAGGCGCAAGTCGCTCTTCGACACGACGGTCAAGGCGCTCATGGCCAAGGACCAGTCGAAGGCGACGGTCTACGCCAACGAGTGGTCGGAGCTCAGGAAGGTGGGCAAGGTGGTCTACGCGAGCGAGCTGGCGCTCACCCAGGTGGTGCTGAGGCTCGAGAGCATCCTCGACGTCGGCGACGTGATGTACCACATGAGCATGGCGTTCAAGGTCCTCCGCAAGGTCAACAAGACGGTCCAGGGGCTGGTCCCCTCCCTGGACCAGGCCTCCAGCGACATCAACAGCGCCCTCACGGAGACCATGGCGGGCATGGAGAACATCTCCCCGTCCATCACCCTGAACATCCAGACAGAGACCGGGGAGGAGCTCGTGGAGCAGGCGCGCAAGCTCGCCGAGGAGCGCGCTGAGGAGATGAAACGCTCCTTCGGGGTCTCTCCGCTCCAGATGCAGCACGGGGAGTACGAGGAGGCCACGAGGGTGCCCCTGCTCGCGGCCGGAGACGAGGGGGACTTGGAGTCGTCCGTCCTGGGGGCGGTCTACAAGCCGAGGCCTGTCGAGGAGACGGAGGAGCAGGTCCTCCAGTACGCCGCCATCCACAACGGCAACGTGGACATTACCGACGCCTCGACCGTCCTCAAGATGCCCTCGGACGAGGTGGAGCAGGCCATGCTTACCCTGATGGCCCAGGGGAAGGTCAAGGTCAACGACGTCGGAGGCTCTGACAAATGAGCGTGGTGGCAGCCAAGGAGCTCGAAGACGACGCCAAGAAGTACGCCTCGGAGGCCATCAGGCTGGACTCCCAGGGGGCCCACGGCATGNNATCCAGATGTACCAGAAGGCGATCACCACACTGGTCCAGCTCGTGCACCTCTACCCTGACTACAGGCTCAACAAGCAGTACACGGAGCGCGCCATGGCCTACCAGGAGAGGGTCAAGGCGATCCAGGCCGCCCACGGGCTCATCCCCCAGGACCAGGCGCCCGAGATGGACTGGAACCTCCCGTCCAACGCCGGCGGCGGAGCAGCCCCTGGCGGCGCGAACCCGAGCACGGCAAGCCAGAACTCCCCGAAGGGCCCCCAGGTGGTCCAGCAGCTCAAGGCCTCGTTCAGCGAGCTCGTGATAACGGAGAAGCCCGACGTGAAGTGGGACGACGTGATAGGGCTCGAGGACTGCAAGCAGGCCATACGCGAGTCCATAGTGTTCCCCTACCTGCGCCCAGACCTGTTCAAGCTGGGGTGGCCGCGGGGGATACTCCTCTACGGCCCGCCCGGGTGCGGCAAGACCATGGTCGCCGCTGCGACCGCTGCGGAGGTGGACGGCTACTTCATCTCTGTGGACGCCGCCTCCATAATGAGCAAGTGGCTCGGCGAAGGGGAGAAGAACGTCGCGAAGCTCTTCAACAACGCCAGGAAGATGCTCGCGGACAACAAGCCCGTGATCGTCTTCGTCGACGAGATAGACTCGCTCCTGGGCGTCCGCGGCCAGGAGGTGGGCGGGGAGGCCAGGGTGAGAGACCAGTTCCTGAGGGAGACCGACGGGATCAACGACAAGGGGAAGAACCTGCACCTCTATGTGATCGGGGCCACCAACAAGCCCTGGAGCCTGGACCCCCCGTTCCTTAGGCGCTTCCAGAAGAGGATCCTCGTCCCTCTGCCGGACAACGAGGCGAGGATGTCCCAGTTCAGGCTCTACACCGCCCCCCTCACGCTCGCAGACGACGTCGGCCTGGAGACCCTGGCGAAGCTGAGCGAAGGGTACTCGGGGAGCGACATCAAGGACATCTGCCAGGGCGTCCAGCTCAGGGTCGTCCGCGAGCTCTTCAAGACCGGGAACGCCCTGGACAAGGAGACCACCACGAGGCCCATCGACGTCGCGGACTTCAAGGAAGTCATGAGGACGAGAAGGCCCTCGGTCTCCCCGGACATGGCGAGGGCCTACGCGCAGTGGTCAGAGCAGTTCAAGGCGGTCTAGGGGACTCATCCAAACCCCCGCAGCCCGCGCGCCGGCGCGTCGCACGCTGCTACACAACGGCTAAATGCTCCTCCACGACCCGCCAGATGGGCGAGTATGGAGTACGAGAAGCTCGCGCTCCGAGTGAGTGCCGCAAAGGCCGGCCTTAAGCCCGTCTCCTCCCCCGTCGTCCAGGGCGCGTCCGGCGTCGAGCACAGGTTCACCCTTCTCTTCTCCAACGAGAGCTCCCTCTACGGGTTCGACTTCTACGAGTCTGTGACGGAGCTGGAGGTGATAAAGTCCTTCACCAAGAAGTACGACTCCGGCGCCTTCGTCAACGTCGTCTGCCTGAGCGGGAGCGTGACCGACGCGGCCCGGAGCCTGGCTGCGACCTACGGCATGCAGGTCCTCAGCCCGAAGGCAGCCGAGACCTTCTTCGTCTTCGAGCCTGTCGCGCCGCAGAGCGCTTTCTCCTAGCCGGCGACTCAAGCTCTTATCTACGCACTTCCGACCCGCTGACAATGCGAGACCCTCCCTCCCCTTCCGANNCGGGTGGGTCCACGACGTCCGGGCACTCGGGGGAATCGTCTTCGTCCTCCTGAGGAACTCGCGGGGCATAGTGCAGGTCGTAGCCCCCAAGAAGACAGTCAAGCCTGAGCTCTTCTCCATGATATCCGACCTGAGGCAGGAGGACGTGGTCTCGTTCAGGGGCGTCGTCACCAAGAGCCAGGCGGCCAGGCTCGGCTTCGAGATAGTCCCTTCCGAGATGACCTTCCTCAGCAAGGCAGACGTCCCCCTCCCGCTGGACCCCCGGGGCGTCACCCCGGCCTCCCTCGACACCCGCCTCGAGTGGAGGTCCCTCGAGCTCAGAAGGCCGGAGACCGCGGCCGTCTTCAGGATCGAGAACGCCCTCGTCCAAGGGTTCGAAGAGTACCTCCAGAAGCGGGGCTTCATCAGGGCCTTCACTCCGAGCATCATTGGCGGCGTCTCCGAAGGGGGGTCCGAGGTCTTCAAGATCGACTTCTACGGCAGGGACGCCTTCCTCAGGCAGGACCCTCAGCTCCACAGGCAGCTCACCATAGCCGGCGGCTTCGACAGGATCTACGACCTCGGGACCAACTGGCGCGCCGAGGTCTCCCACACCCCCCGCCACCTCAGCGAGCACAGGACCATAGCGCCCGAGATCGCCTTCATCGAAGACGAGGGGGACACCATGAGGCTGGAGGAGGAGATGATCGTCCACGGGGTGGAGCGGGCGACGAAGGACTGCGCGGACGAGCTCGCCCTGCTCAAGGTCGACCTGAAGGCGCCAAAGGTCCCCTTCCCCGAGGTGAGATTCCCCGAGGTCTACGAGATACTGGATGCGCTCGGGAGGAAGCTCCCCAGGGGCCAGGACATCGACGAGCAGTCCCAGAGGGCCCTGGCGGAGCATGTGAAGGAGGAGACGGGGTCCGAGTTCTTCTTCCTGAACAGGTTCCCTTCGGCTGCCAAGCCCTTCTACGTCATGAAGGTGGACGACGAGCCGGAGTTCGCCCGGTCCGTCGACCTGGTCTACAAGGGCCTGGAGCTCTCCTCCGGAGGGCAGAGGGAGCACAGGCACGACAGGATAATCGCCCAGATCAGAGAGAAGGGGTTCGACCTGAAGGGGCTGGAATGGTTCACCGAGCCCTTCCGCTTCGGCGTCCCTCCGCACGGAGGATACTCCTTCGGCATCGAGCGCTTCGCGGCCTACCTGCTGGGCATAGAGAACATCAAGGAGACAGTGCTCTTCCCCAGGGACCCCGAGCGGCTGATCCCCTAGGAGTACAGGTTAGCCGCCGCTTCCCTCTCGGTCTCGACCAGGAGCTCGATGCCCCTGGCCTGCTTGACCGCGTCCCTCAGCTTGTCGAAGTCGCCTATCCGCCTCTCGCTCCTCCTCGCAGGGACTATCACCTTGGTCTTCTTCCCCCCGTC
>DAEE01000020.1:0-11653 GCA_002495205.1 Thaumarchaeota archaeon UBA183
AGGAGCTGGCCCAGATAGCCGAGAGGACGAAGCGGACGGGCGTCGTGTACCTGGGTGGGGGGGTCCCCAAGGACACGATTCAGCTCTCGACCATAATCAAGTCCCTGTCGAAGGGGGGCGAGGAGGAGACCCCCCACGAGTTCGCCATTCAGATCACCGCGGACAGCCCCCAGTGGGGAGGGCTGTCAGGGTGCACCCTTGAGGAGGCCATCAGCTGGGGGAAGATTTCATCCAACGCGAAGAAGGCAGTGCTCTACGCCGACATCACCCTCGCTCTGCCGCTGGTCGTCCATGCCCTCAACGAGAAGGTGAGCAGGAGGGCTGACCCGCCGGACCTCTCCTGGGTCTTCACGAACTAGGCTTCAGAAGGGAATCCACGACTGCCGGGCAGGCCTCGGCCAGGGTGACTGCGTATCCCAAGTAGGGGCCGCGGGGCCTGGCTCGGAACGCCCCCCTGTCGATGGCCGACTTCACTTTCTCGTAGCCGCGCTCGTCCCCCCTCAGCCTGATGGTGATCTGTTCCATCTCGGCATAGACCTCCGGGTGGCTGCGGAGGTCCTTTGCCATCTCTCCCCTGTCGACCCTCATCGAAGCGAGCGAGGCCCGCAGCCTTGACGCGGCCACCAGGGAGTGGGCGAGGGCCTGCCCCAGCATCCGCCTGACGACCGAGTCGGAGAGGTCGCGCTGCAGCCGGGTCACCTGGAGCTTGTAGGCGAGGAGTGTGAGTAGGGCGTTGGAGATCTCGACCTGGCCTTCGGCGTTCTCGAGGTCTACAGGGTTCACTTTCTGGGGCATGGTCGAAGAGCTCACCTTCCCGGGCCTCGCGAAGTGCACGAAGCCCATGGTCTGGTAGAGCCAGAGGTCCCGCGAAAGGGAAAGCATCAACTGGTTGATGGTTATCACGTGGTGGAGGATGTCCGAGAGCCTCTCGCCGGGGACGACCTGGGTTGAGTATGCCGCGGAGTCTACCCCGAACCCTTCCACGAGCTTCGCGAGCTCCACGGGCCAGTCCTTCCTGCCGAGGAGCTTGAAGGAAGCGAAGGTGCCCACTGCACCGGAGAACTTCGCCATCGGCCTCAGGGTCCTGAGGGCAGCCACCCGCTCGGCGAGCCTGACGGCGAACACCGACGTCTCCTTGCCGAATGTAGTGGGGACAGCCGGCCTGCCGTGGGTGCGGGCCGCCATCACGGTCGACGCCTCGGCCCTCGCGATGCCCGCGACGTCCTTCGCCAGGGAGGCGTAGGCAGGGAGCATCACATCCCTGAGAGCCCCCTCAAGCAGAGACGCGTAGGCCAGGCTGTTCGTGTCCTCGCTCGTCAGGCCGATGTGGACGAAGGGGGCCAGCTTCCTGGATCCGGTCCGCACAAAGGTCTCGCGCAGGTACACCTCCACTGCCTTGACGTCATGCCCGAGCCTGTCCTCGATGCGCCTGATCCTCTCCAAATCGGGTTCGACCCTTGGGACCCTCGCCCTCGGCGCGACGCCGAGGCTCACCAGCAGCCTGAGGTACGCCAATTCGACCTTCACCCTCTCCTTGGTCAGGGCCCGGTCGGAGAAGTACCGTGAGAGGGGCTCGGCCTCGTCCCTGTACCTCCCGTCTATGGGCGAGATGGCGTCAAAGCTCAATGGTCATGGACCTCTCTTCGCCGTAGGATACGAGCTTCACCTGGATCTTCAGCTCCTCCTCGAGGTATTCGACCAGCTTCCTCCCTTCCGATGGGAGGCCGCCGCCGAACTTCGCGCCCTGGAGCGTGAAGGGGGACTCGTATACGGGCTCGACCTCTGACAGGTGGCCGAGGGCGCGCTGGAAGTTGGAGCTTTCTGAGCCCTCGTGTCTGTACGCCACGCAGGCCCTGAACTCTCCAGCGTCGGACAGGACGTCGACCTTCGATACCGCTAGCTCGGACACGCCGTTGATCCGGACTGCGTACTTCAGCGCGACGAGGTCCAGCCACCCCACCCTGCGGGGGCGCCCGGTGGTCGCGCCGTACTCCTTGCCTACCGACCTTAGTTTCTCTGCCAGAGGGCCCTTGATCTCGGTGGGGAAAGGCCCTTCACCCACCCTGGTCGTGTAGGCCTTCGCGACCCCCATCGACTTGCCCGAGAGGGACGGCGGGATGCCCAGGCCTGCCGGGATGTAGCTGGTGATCGTGTGGGTGCTGGTGACGTATGGGTAGGAGCCGTGGACCAGGTCGAGGAGGGTTCCCTGCGACCCCTCGAAGAGGACCGAGCCCCCTTTCTCGTCGATGTCGACCACGCGGCCCCCGACGTCCCCCGTCAGGGGAGCGAGGAGACCCTTCGAGCTTTCTGCCCAGGCGATCAGCCCTGCAGGGTCCACGGAGAGCTTCTGGTACAGCTTCGAAAGGGGTCCGAAGTCGAAGCCCTCGACCAAGTCGGAGACTCTCGGCGAGAGGCGGAGGGCCTTCAGCGCGTAGGAGGGGCCGATCCCGCGTCTCGTGGTCCCTATGGACGAGGCCCCCCTCATCTCCTCAAGCACCCTGTCGAGGTCCTTGTCCTGGGGCGTGACGACCCCGCATCTGCCGTCGACCAGGAGCCTTTCCCTGGGGTCGCCGGAGAGGAGGGAGAGTTCCTCTTGTAGGACCACCGGGTCCACTGCGACGCCTGCCCCTATCAGGAGCGCCTTCCCCTTTAGCGCCCCCGAAGGGAGGAGGTGGAATGTGTGCTTCCGGGGCCCGATGACGACAGTGTGCCCTGCGTTGCTCCCCCCGCTGAACCTGGCGACTGCGTCGAACCCCCCGGCGAGGTAGTCGACGATCTTCCCCTTGCCTTCGTCCCCCCACTGGAGGCCGATCACCGAGAGGTTGGGCGTGTCAGGCCACCTTCTGGATGTCGTGCGGGAGGCTCTCCTTGTGCCCAGCCGCAGTTATCCTCATGAACTCGGCCTTCCTTCGGAGCTCAGAAATCGAGTGGGCGCCTGAGTAGCTCATCCCAG
This sequence comes from Thaumarchaeota archaeon UBA183, assembly GCA_002495205.1. Next base: position 2,954 of record DAEE01000020.1, read on the forward strand.
ACCGCAGGCCTCCTACTAGCTGCTTGACTACTTCCTCCACCCTCCCCTTGTAGGGGATGAGCCCCTCGACGCCTTCTGGGACGCTCTCTTCGATGACCTCCTCGATTACCTCGTCCTCCTGCCTTCCGGCTCCCCTAGTCTCTCTCACCCTCCTGTCCACTGTGGCTGCCAGGGAGGCCATCCCCCGTGTGAGCTTGTACCTCACACCGTCCCTCAGCACAGTGGGCCCAGGGCTCTCCTCGGTTCCTGCGAAGAGGCTCCCTATCATGACCGACGAGGCGCCCGCTGCCAGGGCCTTGGTCACGTCCCCGGGGGTCCTGATGCCCCCGTCGCCTATGATTGGCACACCGCTCTCCTCGGCTCCCCTGGCGCTGTCCATGATGGCAGTGAGCTGGGGGACTCCCGAACCAGTGACAATCCGGGTGACGCAGATGCTTCCCGAGCCCACCCCCACCTTGACCGCGTCGGCCCCAGCCCTAATCAGGTCGGCCGCGCCCCTGGCAGTGGCGACGTTGCCCGCCACCACTTCGACGTCCCCGAGCGCCCGCTTGATTGCCCTTACAGTGTCAACGGCGTAGGACGAATGGCCGTGGGCGATGTCGACCACCAGGGCGTCGGCGCCGGCTTCGAGCAGCTTCCCTGACCGGATGAGGTGGTCCGCCTTCACCCCCACCGCAGCGGCGACGCGCAGGCGCCCCTTTGAGTCCTTGGTGGCGCCCGGGAACTGCTTGCGCTTCAGGATGTCCTTCGAAGTGATCAGGCCCGCGAGCCTCCCCCTGCCGTCGAGGAGTGGGAGCTTCTCGATCCTGTTTTCGTGCAGGATCCGCTTCGCCTCGTTCAGGGCGACCCCCTCCCGCGCCGTGATGAGTTTCCTACGCGGGGTCATCACCTCCTTGACCCTGCGGTTCAGGTCGTCCTCGAGTGTGATGTCTCGCCTAGTCAACAGCCCCAGGACGCGGCGCTCCCTGTCGACTACGACTATGCCCCCCACCTCCCTGTCCCTGATTATCCCCCATGCCTCCCGGACTGTGCCATCGGGCCCCAGGGTGACCGGGTCCTCGATGACGACCCCTTCGGAGCGCTTCACCTTGAGGACCTCGTCCACCTCCTCCTCGATGCTCAGGAACCTGTGGATGACCCCGATCCCTCCAAGCCTTGCAACCGCGACTGCCATGGCTGACTCTGTGACTGTGTCCATGTTCGCGCTCACTATCGGGATGCCCAGCTTGATTCTGCGGGAGAAGCTGGTGCCCGTGTCCGCGTCCTTCCTAGACCGGACATCTGAGAACTTGGGGACCAGAAGGACGTCGTCGAAAGTGAGGCCAACCCGAAGGTCGGGGACGGAATCCTTCACTTGACTCCGCCATGCTTTCTGGGTTAATAGTTGTTATGGAAAGAAGGACGCGCCGGGACTGGGATTTGAACCCAGAACCCGCTTTCGCGAGACAGGCTCGCCAGGTGGGGTTGTTTCCAGGCCTGCGCCCTACCAGATTAGGCGATCCCGGCGTTCGCTGGGCCTTCGACGGCGGTTTAAAACCTCGACATGGCAGGACAGCCGAAATCGGGCGAGGAGCTGGTTAGGCAACCGGCGCGGTTCTCTCACCGGACTGCTTCCCCTTCGTATGGCTCTTCCACAGGCGCGGATATGTGCCTGCCTTCATAATGACCCGCTCTGTGGTCGACGCCAGCCCCCGCCGGGCGCCGCGCAACTCCTCGGCTGGCATGAGGGCCTTGCCTATGGCGACCAGCTCCTGCTTGGCGCTCATAAGCGCTACCGTGTCGTCCTTCTTCACCCCTTCGGAGACCGCGAGAAGCCCCGGGACCCCGAGCCTGGCTCCGTGGCAGATGGCGTCGACAGCCGAGTCTCTGATGACCATCCTCCCTATGTCCCCCAGCGAGCCCTCGATGGGGAGCACCAGCCTCCTCAGGGGCGCCTCGTCCCCCTCCTTCAGACGGAACTGGGCATCGTTGAGCTGGTGAAGTGTGACGAGCCCTCCCTCCTCCGTGAGGGGACCGACCTTCGTCCTCCGAAGCTCCACCATGGTGGCCCCGACCCCGAGGACCTCCCCCATGTCGTAGACCAGCTTGCGGATGTAGGTCCCCGACTGGCAGAGCACCCGGAACATGAACAGGTTCCCCTCCGACTCGGTCAGCTCGAGCGCGTAGACCGTCCTGCTCCTCGTCTGCCTGCTGACCGAAGAGCGCTGCGGAGGCCTCTGGAAGATCTCTGCGGTGAACTCCTTCACAACGCCGTCCAGCCGCCTCCTGGGCACAGACGAATGGAGCCTCATGACCCCCCGGTACTCCTTGGGGAACGTGAGGAGCAGGCTCAGGGCTCTGGTGGACTGGCCCAGGCCTATCGGGAGGAGCCCCGAGACGGGCGGGTCGAGGGTCCCGCTGTGCCCAGCCTTCTCGACCCCGAGGAGCTTCCTCGTCCAGGCCACCACTTCGTGGCTGGTCGGGCCCCGGGGCTTGTCCAGGGGGATGAGGCCGTACTCCAGCATCGCCTCCACCGGGCGCGCAGACGGGGTCCAGCCGTACCTCGGGTCTGTGGGCTCTTCGTCCAGGACCACCATGCTGCCGGGCAAGTCAGTCCCTTCGGCTCTTCACGTACTGGATGACTATTTCTGCGACCTGCGTTTCGTCTATGGAGTCGGTCTCCACCACCAGGTCGAAGGGCTCGAGGTCCCTTCCGAACTCGATCCCGTAGATCTTCTTGTACAGCTTGTAGTTCTCCTCGTCCCTCACCCGCAGCACCTCCTTGCACTTCGAGGCGGGGAGGCCGTCCCTCCTCGACATGCGTCCCGCCCTGCTCTTGACGCTCCCCGACAACCAGACCTTGAGCCCGTCCTTGGTCAGCCAGGGGACGGGGTAGCTGGTGATCACCACGTTCCCCCTCTTCGCCTTCTGAATCAGCCGCGCGTCCACCTCCTTGTCGAAGCCTGGAGACTTCTTCCTCTGCTGGAGGAACTTCATCCCCTCCCCCTTGTCCCACCAGTCCTCGCCTCCCGGCGTGTACCCTTCTTCCACGGCCATCTCCTTGAGGACGTCCCCTCCCCCGACCATTGGGACCTTCAGCTCCTCTGCCACCTGCCTGGAGACTGTGGTCTTCCCCACTGCAGGCATTCCGGAGACGATTATCGCCTTCACTGGGGTCACCTAGGTGGTCGTGTGCAGAAGCCTGCTCAGCATCGTCGAGAAGGTGAAAGAGCTCAGGAAGTACCACCAGAACAGGCTCACCTCGTAGGTTCCTGCGACCAGGGTCGGGGCGGCTAACACAGGTATCGGGATGGGGGTGAAGGCGACTATCACTCCGTACCCGCCCAGGAACGTGGCCATCAGGTAGTAGACCACGAGGAGTGGGACGAATGTGATGCCCGTGACCTTGAGCCTCGCAGTGGATACCTTTGCCTGCTCCTGCCTCATGGCGAGCTCCCTCTTCTTCAGCTTGTCCAGCTTCACTTGGTCCTTGGCCAGTGTCGCCTCCCGCTTCTCCTTGTTGAACGCGTTCACCTCGGCCCTCATCCTCCTCTCTTTGTTCAGGTCCACGACCCGCCTGGTGACCACCTGGGTGACGAACCCCAGGCCGAGGGAGGTCAGCGTCACCACGACCGTCGAGTCCGGCGGGCGGTAGGAGGGGACAGTGAAGGTGGCCTTGGTGCTGCTCGACCCTGCGGTGACAGTGACCGTGTGCTGGCCCGTTGCTGCGTTCGACGGGACCCAGAATTCGCAGTTGCTGAGAGCCCCGGTCTGGTCAGTGGTGCAGGTGCCGTTTAGCTGGGTCGCGGCGAAGACCGTCGTGTCGAACTCTATGGTCACGTTCTGGTCCTTCGGGAAGGTCTGCCCGGCGACTGTCACCATGGTGCCTGCGATGTCCGTCGACGGCGTCAGGGAGACCGTACCGGAGCTCGCGCTCGTGGTAGTCGTCGTTGTCGAGGTCCCCTTCGGAGTGAAGGCCGGGAGCACGAGGACGTAGAAGATCAGCCCTGCGAGGACAATGATTATGATGTAATTGAGCGTCCTGGAGGATCCGCCGGAAGGGGCGGACTTGTTCTTCGCGGCCATCATTCCTTGGCCTGCTCCAGCACCCTTACCAGGTTTTGCGAGACCTCCTCCGCCTTGCCCTCTTCGTTCCGCACTATCAGCATCGGCGCCCCTGTGAGAGTCGAGGACACTGCGAGGAAGCTCTTGGCAATCTCCAGCTCCTCCCTGAGACCCTCCAGGGTGACCGAGTCCCTGGCCCTGGTCGGGTCCGCAGACCTCCTCTTCGCTATCTCCTCCGGGGAGGCTATGACCAACACGAGGTGTGTGGGCTTCATGGCCCTGACGACCTCGAAGGGGAGGCCGGGCCAGAACCCCTCCGGGGTCCTGATGAACAGATGGGTGTCCACGAGGATGGCTTTCCCCTTCATGTTGGCGACCCGCGTCGCAGCGATCCTTTGGAGCCGCTTCTGCTTCTCCACCCTCATCTTCCTCATCTCGTCCCTGTCCTTGGCCCACTTCAGGGACTTCGCAGCTTCGAACATCAGCGTCCCGAAGGTGACGAGCTTCGCGCCCGTGAGCCCCGAAACGACCCCCTGCACAACGGTCGTCTTCCCTACCCCGGGGATCCCTACCACGATTACTCGCAGGGCCAAGCCCTAGCTCGCTCCGATGAGTCCTGCAAGGGCCGGGGAGACCTCCTCCACCTGCTCCTTGAGCAGCATCTGGTAGTACTGGAGGATGATGTCCACCATGAGCAGTATTCCAATCCCAGTGCCGAAGACCCCGAAGAGGTCGGACACCCCGGCTACGAGGCCGATGAGTATGCCCCCGATGATCGTGAGCGTGGGGATGTACCTGTTCAGCATCTGCTCGATTGAAAGCCCGGTCCTCCTGAAACCAGGGACCTGGACGTCAGCGTCCATCAGGTTCTTGGCGACCGCCTTCGGGTTGAGGCCGCCTATCTCGACCCAGAGCCGGGCGAACAGCACAGCCATCCCCACCAGGTAGAGCAGGTAGATGGCCGAGTGGATCGGGTCGCCGACAGTCTGGCTCACCGACTGGGGCGCGGTCATGTAGTACACGAGCCCTCCGATGGGGTACGAGCTCGTGGTGGTCGAGTTGGCCGAGGCGGCGGGNNGAGAAGAACGTCACGTTGGCGCCCAGGGCGGACACGAGGATGACCGGGATGTTGGAGACGTACAGGAGCTTGATGGGGTAGACCCCCTGGAACCCTCTGTACTTTATCGAGGTGATCGGAAGCTCGACCCGTATCCCCTCGATGTAGATGAGGACGAGCAGCATCACCAGCGTGAGGCAGAAAGTGAGGAGGCTGGGGTACTTGAAGTCCCTAACCACTATGCTGGGGAGGGTGTTGGTGAAGAAGGCGCTGATCGTGTACGGTATGAACCCGAAGTAGGCGCTGACCCCCGAGGCCACCTGGAAGGGCACTGGCGCGAATGTGTACCAGAGGACCGTCTGGCAGACGCCTGCGAGGATGAAGAGGGACACCCCGCTCCCTATGCCCCACCCCTTCTGGATGAGCTCGTCCAGCAAGAGGACGAGCAGGCTCGCCACGAACAGCTGGACGAAGACCACGATGGCCTGGGTCTGTCCCAGGGCGCCGAGGGCGCCCCCGTAGATGTAGGCCAGGGACTCCCCTACGATGACTATGATCGTGAGGAATTTCGTCGCCGAGCCGAAGACCGCCCTGTCCGACGAGTCGCTCATGTCGAGCTTGATGATGTCGCTACCCACTAGAAGCTGCAGGATCAGCCCAGAAGTGACTATGGGACCTATGCCGAGCTCCATCAGGGTCCCCTGGGTGGACGCGAAGACCACCCTGAGGAAGGCGAGCTGGTCGTTAGACCCCACGCTGCTGAACCCGTAGAGGGGGGTGGTGGCCATGACCAGGTACGCGACCAGGGCGATGGCGGTCCAGACGAAGCGCTCGTTGAGAGAGGGCTTCTTCTCAGGCTTCGGAATCTCTGGGAGTACAGTGCCTATGTTCTTGATGAAATCACGGGCTGAAGCCAATTGCTGGGCCTACTCCTGGACAATTATTTTTCCGCCCGCCGCCTCTATTTTAGCCTGAGCTTTCTTCGTGAACGCGTCGACCCTTATCTCGTAGGCTCCTTTCACTTCGCCAGAGCCGAGGAGCTTGCCTACGCCCAAGGACGCGAGGTCGATGGCCCTGGCGCCCTCGGCGATGCTGTCGAGATGGCCGACGTTCAACCACCTTTCTGGCCTGATGTAGCCCGGAGGCCTGAAGGGGTCTCTCCCGAAGTGGTCCGGGTCGTGAAGGATGAGCCAGCTCCACTTGTGCTTGTGGAGACCCGCGTTGCCGTGGCCCCCCTGCTTGCCCGAGTGGCGGTGCTGGCCTATCTGGCCGTAGCCGTGGGTCCTCATGCCCCTGTACCGCCTTCCCTTCCTGGACCTCGTCGGCACCTATATCATCCTCCTCACTATTGCATCGAGCTTCGGGTTGTTCCCGAGCAGGCCCCGCTCGGTGGCCTGCCTGCGGAGAGACATCTTGAACCCTCCCTTCGGCGGTGCGAGGCGGAAGTAGGGGAGGACCCCGTTCACAGCTGAGAGCCGCACCTGCTCCTTCAGCATCCTCGCTGCCAGGTCCTCGTGCTTCTTGTACCCGAGTTCCTTCAGGTTGTCTGCGTCGAGGGACTTCGAGCTGCTGACCATTCCGCGCCTCTTCAGCAGGTCCGTCAGCAACCCCTCGTCTATGGGGCACCAGGCCACGTAGTCCTTGCAGAGCCTTAGCATCCCGACCGTCGGCGCGTCGTCCGTTACCACCGAAGCGGAGAACTTCTTGGCCACCCAGAGCTCGTTCAGCGCCTTGCGGACAGGCGCGGAGCTGTTGATCTGCCCGTGCAGGTTTACCACGAGGAGGAGACCCATCTCTGTTTCACCTATACGTTGAGCCCGTGCGACATACGGAAGGCGTCGTAGACAGCGTTCGCCAAGGAGGACATGGTGTTTGTCGAGCCAAACGTCCTGACCCAGGCGTCCTTCACTCCAGCCAGCTGGAGGAGGTTCTTCAGGGCAGGCCCGGCCACCAGGCCGAGGGCCCGAGGTGCTGGGATTATCTCTACGGTCACGCTCCCTGCCTTCCCCCTGATCTTGTAGGGGACCGAGTGTGGCCTGCCGTCCCTGCACTCCCAGGACCCGCACCCAAGCTTGACCGGGATTATGTTGAGGAGTGCGGCTGTGGTCGCCTTCTCTATCGCCTCCCTCGTCTGCATCGCCTTCCCCTTGCCTACGCCGAACCACCCTGCGCCGTTCCCCACTGCGACGACCGCGAGGAAGCGCGTAAGCTCCCCTGCGTCGGTCTGCTTCTGGACGACGCTCACCCCGACGACCTCGTTCCTGAGGTCCGGGAGGAGCTTCTTGACTATCTCGGCTTCGCGGACCCTCTGGCCGCTCCTGAATATCTCGTCGAGCGAAGTGATCTTCCCTTCGTTGACCAGCTGCCCGAGCTTCGTCCTGGGGACCCAGGGCACCTCTTCCTCCTGCCTGTCGCGCCTNNGGATACGATTCGGGCCTGAACCCTCCCTTCAGGAGGGCGGAGAAGCTCCTGGAGTAGGCGTCCTTGTCCTCCCCTGAGAGCCTGGTGGCGAAGTCTGCGATGGACTTGCCCGACAGCCTGTCCGCGTCGGGGAACGCCTCTTCGCCCACCGGGACCTGGACCCCGGCGTCGACGACCCCCTTGAGCAGGGCCGCCACCCTCGAGCCGCGGATGAACGGGACGAGACCGTTGTAGGCCACGGCCTCATTCACCCCTGCGGCCAGCGCCTTCTTCCCGGCGAGCAGGCCCAGAAGGTAGCAGGCCGGGGTCGACTTCGCCGACCCGTGCCAGCCGAGCTTTGCCAGCTCCTTCGAATGCGAGGCGGAGAGCACCACGTCCCCCTTGACCGTGGGCTTCACGAACTGCGACGAGACGTTCTTGTTCGAGACCCTGATGACGAGCAGGGGCCTCTGGGAGGTTATGGCCCTCTTCCTGGCCCGGTAGTCCGTCACTCCCTCGCGCCTGCGCCGGAGCAGAGGCACATACGGCGACATCACTTCTTGGCCTCCTTCATGAGCTCCATGAGGTGCTTGACCCCCCTGACCTGGCCCCCCTTCACCTGCTTGTAGAGCCTCTTGTAGGCCTCGGGGGAGATCTGCTTCCTGTCTTTGGCCACCTTCAGCCTCCACCTCAGGGCCCTCACCTTAGAGATCCACATGTCCTTCCTCGGGTTCCTCGCCTTTGCCGGACCTTCGGTGGACCCGGCGCTGCGGCCCCGCTTGAGCCTACGCGACCTCGTCCTGAACCTCCCCCTCGAGACCCCCTTCTCCGGGGCCACGGTGATGGCGCCGAAGCCGACAAGCCCTCTGATTGTGCTCCTGGTGATGGCGTCCTGGATGAGGTCGGCGTACTCGTCGTTGAACACGACCCTGTCGACCCCCACGCCGAGGACCGACGCCGCCAGCCTGCGCTTACTCTTTAGATTCAATTATCCTCAACCCCGTCGGATTCACGACCCTGATTCCGAGCTCGTTGGCCCTCTGGAGAATGGTGTCTCTCTTCTTGGCGCCCACTGTCCTGCCTATCCTGGCGACGTCGCTCCCAGGGACGAGGGAGTCCAGGTCCTTGGGCCTGTAGACCACCACATCGTGGTGCCCGCTCGGGTGGAGCCCCCGGGCAGCGGCCGGGCCTCTGTAGCC
>DAEE01000020.1:11664-17307 GCA_002495205.1 Thaumarchaeota archaeon UBA183
AAGGCGGGCCTGGTGTCCGCCACCTCTTTCCGCTTGGCGACCAGAGCCTTCAACCTGTTCTCCTCGGATTCCTTCGCCTTCGGCATGATTTCTACGACCCCTGCTCCTTATGGTATATGTACAGCCCGTCGAGGAATATCCTCTGGTCCTTCCGCTTGATCTTGGTCGCCAGCTCTATGTTTGCCGCAGTTTGGCCCACGTCCTCCAGCGAGACCCCCTTCACGATGACGTCGTCCCCTTCGACGGACACCTTGCAGTCCCCGACGATTTCGGAGACCCTCGGGGACCTCTCGCCCACGAAGTTCTCCACCAGGACCTGCCTCCCCTTTGTCTTGACTGTGATAGGGAAGTGGGCATAGACCACCTTCACCTTGTAGGTGTACCCCTTGGTTACTCCAGTGACCATGTTGTTCACTATGCTGGAGACAGTGTTGATTATCACGTTGTCCTTCCTCTTGGCCGAGAAGGGGGTGAAGACCACCCTGTTCCCTTCCACGGCTATGTTGACGTTGACCTTGTCGAAGTTCTTCTTGGCCTCCCCGAGCTTCCCCTTTATCGTCAGCATCCGCCCTGAGAGGACCGCCGTTACCCCTTCGGGCATTGCTATGGGGGTCTGTTGGACTGCCTCAGTAGACATAGCCGACTAGCCTCCCGCCTATCTTCTTCTCCTGGGCCTCGNNGGACATCACTCCCTGGGACGTTGACACTATGAGGGTCCCCACCCCGACCGCGGGCAGGTACCTGTGCTCCCACTCCACCAGCTTCAGCGAGCGGACTGGGAACCTGGGGGAGATCACGCCGCACTTGTTTATCCTGCCGAGGAGCTGGACCCTGAGCTTCCCTCCGACGCCGTCGTCGATGAACTCGAACTCNNCTCCCCGATGTACCTCCGCTTCTGCAGGACGCGGAGCACCTCGCTCGCCAGGTTCGAAGCAGGGATTATCACACACTCCTTCCTGTTTCTCATCTCGGCGTTCTGGAGGCTCGAGAACAGGTTCGCCAGTATGTTGGTCGCGGGCATGTCCACTATCCCCTAATCGTACTTCCTGAAGCCNNAGCTTCTCAGCGACTTCCCTGAAGCACTGCCTGCAGAGCACGAGGTCGTAGGACCTGATAACGGCCCCGTACTGGCCGCAGCGCTTGCAGTAGTGAGTGGACTTGCCGTATTTTCTCTCCTTTGGATGCCTCTCTTTCATTGGATCGTCACCCCGAAGTTGTCCCTGAAGTACTGCATCGCCTCTTCCTTCGAGACGCGGTGCCCTTTCCCTACCTTCGACGCCCTCCGCCCCCTTCGGGCCACGGAGAACCCTGGCCTTTCGAGCAGGATGGAGACGTTCATGCCGAGTATCCCAATGGCCGGGTCATAGCGGATCCCCGGAATTTCGATGTGCTCCCTGATCCCGAAGGAGACGGAACCCCGCGAGTCGAAGGAGGATTCGCTTATCTTCTTCTCCCTTGCTGTGAGGAGCTTCCCGATCAGGGCTGCTGTCTCGTCACCCCTGACAGTCACGACCACACCGATCGGCTCCCCCATGTGAATGCCGAAGTCTCTGACCGAGCGCTTCGCCCGGGTCTGGGTCGGGGTCTGGCCTGTGACCTGGTCCAGGACCTTCTTCCCCCTCTCTATGGCCTCTCCCGACTTGCCAAGGCCGATGTTGACTACCACCTTGCCGACGCGTATCTTCCTCATCGGGTTCTCCTGGACCGCTGCCTGGCTCATGGCGCAGTCGCTCCTACAGTTATCATCGGGGACTCCGTCCCCACCGGGAAGACAATCCTCGAAGGGATCTCCGCCTCCCCGCTCGGGAGAGTGATCCTGACCATCTTCTCTCGCGATACCGTCCCCTTCTTCACCTCAACGATCTTCCCCAGCTGCCCAGCCCTGTCTCCGGTGAGGACGAGGCCCAGGGACCCTTTCGCGAGCTTCGCCTGGCCCAGCACCTTCTGAGACGGGACCTCGATGAGCATGGCGTCTCCCGGCGAGAGGTTGATCTTGTCGTCGACCACGGAGCGGCCGTCGTGGAGGCCGTACTGGATGTGGCCCCCTTTCACCTTGGTCTTGGTGCTTACGCTGCAGAGCTTCTTGGCCGCCTCCCCTGCTCCCACCTTCGCCAGCGAGAGCCCCTTGGGTGTGGGGACCAGCCGGAAGTCTGCCCCCTCCAGGGGGACGCTGATCACGTTGAACAGCCCGACAGGGAACCTGGGCGTCTCCCTTTCCTTGCCGTCCACCTTCACCTTGCCGGCCTTCATCATCAGCTTGAGCTCCTTTGAGAGGCGGGCCATGGAGGCCATGTCCCTCACAACGACCCCCAGCGGGTACGATGCCGCCATGGCGTGGGGCCCCGGAAGCGGCTTGAAGACGAACCTGTTGGACTTCCTGGAGATGTCCCAGCTTCGCGGCGCCGCGAGGCGCTTCAGCTTGTTCCTTCCTCCCTTCTTGCCCATCTAGGCGGTCCCCTCCAGCTTGCTCTTCCGGATCTTGTCCTCCAGCGCGAGGTTGGTGACCACGATGTTCGAGGAGTTGATGGGCACAGGGGAGGTCCCACCCTTGATCTTCTCGTGGGTCACCCCTTCCACCATCACAACGCCCAGGCGCGAGTCGACCTGGGTGATCTTGCCCTCGATTCCCTTGTACTCCCCTCTGACTATCCTCACACTGTCCCCTACGCGGGGCCTGACGCTACGCTTCCCGTGCCTCTCCCTGAGTTCAGCTGACAGCTGAGATCCGAACTTCATCGAGTCCACCTATACTATTATGGACGCCAGATTGGCGATCCTGGGCCACTTTTCCGCGGCCTCACTGGCCACCGGCCCCTTGATGTCAGTCCCCTTCAGGTCCCCTTCGGGGGTGATTATCACAGCCGCGTTGTCCTCGAAGACGATGCGCTGGCCGCTCACCCGCCTGACGGGGTACTTCTGCCGGACTATTACTGCGCCGAAGACCGCCTTCTTCAGCTCAGGGGGGCCCTTCTTCACGACGCAGACTATNNGCCGCCGGGATGCGGCTGTGTCTCCCCTTCGCCTTCGTGACCTGAACGACCCTCAGGGTCTTGGCGCCCGTGTTGTCCGCGCAGGTGATGACCGCGTAGAGTGGGATGGCGCGCGTGATGTAGTTCTTGAACTCCTCGACCCCCTTGGCCGAGACTGCACGAGACTTCGTCGACACTAGGTTCCCCTCCTCGACTCGACGACGACGAAGGAGATGGTCTTCGAAAGCGGCCGGCACTCCCCGAGGGTGACCTCGTCCCCGTCCCTGACTTCGATGCAGGGCGGGATGTGGGCGCTCACCCTGCTCCTACGCCTCTCCCCCCTGTTGTACTTGGGGACCATGTGCAGGTACTGCATCTCGACGACCACGAAGCTCCTCCCCGCTGTGGAGACAGCCCTCCCCGAAAGGAGGCGGCCCCTGACCTTGACACTGCCGTGGAACGGGCACCGCTCGTCCTGGCACTTCTTCCTCGGGGCTGTGACTTCGAGGCCTGCGTTCGTCATTGTCTGCGCCTCCCGATCCTGTCCTGGAGCCTCCCCGCGATATCGGAGCCTGTGATTACCTTCCCGGAGCCGACGACTCTGAACGCCGCGCCAGCCTTTGCGACGCGTACTGCGCGTCCCCCCTCCTCCAACAGTAGTGTGTTGGCTGTATCGAGGAGCACCCTCCCCGACCTCCCTGCCATGGTCGGGTCGTTCGAGGCGAGGATGGTCAGCCTCTCCCCTATCACGTTCACTCGGAGACCCCCTTCTCGTGCATCACGGTGACCACTCTGGCGACGTCCCTGCGGAGCCTGCGGATGTTCCCTACGTCCTTCTTGACGACGCCCCTCTGGGCATCGCCCCCAAGCTTGGAGAGCTCCGACCTGAGGTCGAAGAGCATCTGCCTAAGCTTGTCAGCGTCCTGCTTCCTGAGTTCCTTCGGCTTGAGTTGTGGCATCCTCTTTCTTCTCCTCTTCTTTGACGTCCTCCTTCAGTGCGAAGTCCGGCGGCAGGGCGTCCTTCAGCGCTATCTTCACCTTGATACCGTAGAGGCCAAGTTTCATCAGCACGTCGGTGGTGGCCTCGCTCACCGACCTCGCGGCTGTATCCCCGCTCTTCGGCACGATTCCGGCCCTGTACTTTTCACCGTGGGACCTGTCGCTCCTCAGCTTGCCCGCGACGGAGATCTCCACCCCGGCCGCGCCTGCGTTCATTATGTTGTTGACTGACCACTGCGCGGCCCTCCTGAAGGCTGTCCCTCGAGAGACTATCTGGGCAATCCGCGCCGCCATGATCCTCGCGTTCAGCTCCGGGTTCTCGACTTCTGTGACTGCGATCTGGGCGTTGGGGAAGCCGAACTTGGCCGTGACCTTGTCTGTCAGGTCCTTTATCCCCGTGCCGCGCCTCCCGATGGCGAGGCCGGGCCTGGCGACGTAGACCTTCAGGGTGGTCCCCACGGGGGACTTCTGCACCTCAAGCCCGCCGTAGCCCGCGTCCCTGAGCTCCTTCTCGAAGAACTCGTCCAGTTCAGCGTAGGACCTGCTTGTCGTCAGAATCGACTTGACGGTGGTTCGCTGCTGGACTGACATGCCTATACTTCCTTGCCCACGACTTCGATATGGACCAGCTGGTGGAAGTTGGGCGAACTCCTGCCAAAGGCCCTCGGCGTGTAGTCCTTCGTGGCCCTCCCGGCGTAGCCGGCGGCGTGGATTATCCGCACCCGGTCCGTGTCGAGACCCTTGAACTCAGAGTTCCCTTCCAGGTTGTGAAGGACATCGAGGTATGCCTTGGCGGCCTTGACCGGGTACGAGCCTGTGGGGAACCCCTGCAGTTCGCTCCTGTGGCCGACCTTGAGCTTGTGGCGCCTGAAGGCGATGGACATCTTCTTGGTCTCGACGAGTTCAAGAAGGCCAATGGCCTTCGAAAGCGTCATCCCCTTGATTGTGACCGCTATCTCACGGGCGGCCTTGGGGGAGATGTTGACCTCCCTCGCGCTAGCCCTGACGTGTACCGCCGGGTCGAAACCCTCGAAACTGTAACCGTAGTGAGGCACTTTACCCCTCTCGTGAACCCGGCCGATTGTGAGTGCGGTTATAAACGTGTCTTTGATGAAACGGGGACAAAGGCCCCCGAAAACGGCCGTTTGCTCCTTCTATCCCGCAGTTTTCACGCTTTGTCCCTCGGCGACCCCGTGCCCTAGGAGGTGGCTCAGCCCACGACGACGAGAGTGATGGTCCCAACGGCCAGGAAGAAGGCCATCAGCACGAACACTATGAGGTTGAGCAGCCACGCCAGCCTGGTCGGGTGCAGCCACTCGACGGCCATCACCCTGATCCCGTTGAAACCGTGGATGATGGCCCCGTACAGCAGGAGCCCGAACAGAACCTGGTAGTACGCCAGGTTCCCAGTCGCGTAGCCGAAGGAGAGTGTGTCCTCGAAGGCCTTGCCGGTCAGTGGACTGTGCAAGAGGAGATGGAAGGTGAGCACGAAGACGAGGAGCGCTCCGGTGGCGTAGGTCACCACCATGGTCCAGGACTCCTTCATGAGGCTCCTGCCCCGCTCGTTGGCGGTCTGGGCCACGGTCATATCACTCCCAGTCCTGCGAGCAGGTACAGCCCCGCCCACACCCACAGTGCGAGCACGGAGGCCGTGATGGTCCAGACTGCGATCTTC
>DAEE01000020.1:17365-21512 GCA_002495205.1 Thaumarchaeota archaeon UBA183
CCGACCATCTCCATGGGTCCGAGGGAGTGCAGGGTCGCCATGGTGTTGGCCCAGGCGCCGGAACCTCCGCTCAGTTGGAAGGTCTCGAAGATGTGCGCCATGAGGTACCCCACCATTACGACCCCGGTCGCTCTGTGGACTGTGTAGCTCCACCTTTCGAGGTTGAACCCCAGGGGGTTGAGGCTCGAGGCGAGCCCGGACCCGAACCTGCGGTCCCGCTTCACTTCTTCTCGCCTCCGTAGTCGAAGGGTGGCGGCTTCACGCCCTCCTTGGCCACACTGGCCCCAGGCGGCGGCACAGGCTTGGATCCCTCCTTCCCCTTCTTCCCGAGGATCCGCTTCCTCAGCACCTCCATCCTGGCGAGCTGCACTGCCTTGGCAGGGTCCACGTCCTTGGGGCAGACGAAGCTGCAGGCTCCCGCCATGTGGCACCTCCAGACCCCGTGCGAGGTGTCCAGGAGGTTGACCCTCTTGTCCCACCCCTCGTCCCTCGGGTCTGCCATGTACCTGTATGCCTGGGCTATGGCCTGGGGCCCGGTGTAGAACGGGTCGAGGGACGCAGTGGGGCATGCTGCGTAGCAGAGACCGCACATTATGCAGTAGTCGAACTGCAGGAACTTCTCCACTTCTGCCGTGAGCACCCTGTACTCCCTGTCGGAGTGGTCGCGCTCCCTGACGTCGTTCCTGATGAGGTAGGGCTTGACGGAGCGGTGGTGGTCGAAGAACGGCAGGATGTCAACGACGAGGTCCTTGATCACCTCCATGTTGTGCAGGGGTTCGATGCTGATTGTGTCCGTGTCCAGGGAAGAGACCTGGGTCTGGCAGGCGAGCCTCGGGAGGCCATCGATTGTCATCCCGCAGGAGCCGCATATGCCCATCCTGCAGCTGTGCCTGTAGCCAAGGGTGGAGTCCTGCTTCTCCCTGACCTCGGTCAGGGCGTCGAGGACGGTCATCCCCTTCCTGTACCTCATCTGGTAGGAGGTGCGCTTCCCTCCCGACCTTGTCACCCTGAGAGTGATCCTGTCCATGTTCGCACCTAGTACTTCCTCTCCACGGGCTTCCACATGGTGATGGTCACGGGGGAGAAGCTGAACGAAGGGCCGTCGGCAGTCCTCACTGCCAGGGTGTGCTTCAGCCAGTTGGCGTCGTCCCTGTTGGGGTAGTCGGTGCGGGCGTGCCCCCCTCTCGACTCCTTCCTGTTGAGGGCGCCCTGAGCCACCACCTCTGCGAGCTCAAGCATGATGCCCACCTCCAGGACGTCCTGGAGATTGTAGTTGAACACCCGGCCCCCGTCGGTGACCTTTACCCCCCTGAACTCGGCCCTCAGGGCTCGGATTTGCCTGACTGCGTCGCTCAGCCCGGCCTCGTCTCTGAAGACGTAGACTGACCTGTCCATCACGTCTCTGAGCTTCGCCTTGATGGAGTAGACGTCGGCGGAAGACGTTTCAGTCCTGAACAAATCCCTGTAGACCCTGTCCTCCTCGACAGAGGCCGCAGAGCCATCCGGCGCCGTTGTGGCGTTGGGGTTGGAATCGAGGTAGGCTGCGACGTCTTCGCCGACGATGCGACCGTACACCAAGCACTCGGCCGTCGAGTTGGCGCCGAGCCTGTTGGCGCCGTGGATGCTGACGCAGGCAGACTCCCCCGCCGACCAGAGACCCTTGACGTAGCGACCCCCGGAGTCGAGCACCCTGCCGTTGCCGTCGACCCTTATGCCCCCCATTGTATAGTGGGCTGTGGGCTTGATGCGGATCGGCTCCTCGGCCGGGTCCACACCGATGAACTTCATCGAGAGTTCCTTGATGAAGGGGAGCTTGGCGTCGATCTTCTCCTTCCCAAGGTGCCTGAGGTCCAGATGGAGGAAGGAGAGGCCCGACTCCTCGTCCTTGAACCCCCGGCCCTCGTTGATCTCCCTGATCATCGACCGGGAGACCACGTCCCTGGGTGCGAGCTCCATCTTCGAAGGGGCGTACTTCTGCATGAACCTCTCCCCCTTTGAGTTGACCAGGTACCCCCCCTCCCCCCTCGCGCCTTCGGTGATGAGAATCCCTGTGGGGATGAGGCCGGTGGGGTGGAACTGCATGAACTCCATGTCCTCGATGGGGAGGCCCGCGCGGTAGGCGAGGCCGATGCCGTCCCCCGTGGTGCTGACAGACGTTGCAGTGAACTTCCAGATCTGCCCGGCGCCCCCCGTGGCGATTATGCCCGCCTTCGCCCTGAAGAAGACGAAGGCCCCTGTCTTCAGCTCGATGCCGGTGAAGCCTCGGAATGCCCCATCCTCGATCACTACCGACGTGATGAACGTCTCGTCGTACCTCGTCCAGCTTCTGTGCTCCTGGAGCTTGTCGTAGAGGGTTCTCATCTCGAAGAACCCCACCTTGTCCTGGGCGAAGGTCGCCCGGTTGAAGCTGTGGCCCCCGAAGGGCCTCTGGGCGATCCTCCCGTCCTCCCTCCTGCTCCAGGGGGTCCCCCACCTCTCCATCTGCCTGATCTCAGAAGGGCAGAGGGAGACGAACTTCCAGACAGCGTCTTGGTCTGCCAGGAAGTCGCTCCCCTTGATGGTGTCCCATGCATGCAACTCTAGGCTGTCTCCGTCCTCGGGATACAGGACAGCTGCAGTCCCGCCCTCGGCGGCGACAGAATGGCTGCGCATCAGGGCGAGCTTCGAGACCAAAGCGAGGGTCTTTCCCGAGTCCCCCGAGCGGGAAAGGACCTCGACCGCGGCCCGCAGGCCCGCGAGACCACTCCCCACAATAACCACATCCTGGTCAATGGTCTCGACCATGATGTCCGCCGCCTGTGCGGGGGTTATACGCCGAGCACCTAATTCGTAAGGATGGGAATCGTCTCGGGCCGCACGGTCGGGGAATGGTTTAGGCACTCGAACCGAAGGAAAACCTAAGAATCGTCGTGGGCGGCCTCGGCAACGAGCACCCGCTTGGTTGACACAATCAAACACGATCTGGTGATAGTCGGCTCTGGGATCGCGGGGCTGAGGGCCGCCATCGAGGCCGCCAGGGTGAGCGGCGGGAAGGCGGACATCGCGGTCGTCACCAAGGTACAGGCGATGAGGGCCCACTCCGTCAGCGCGGAGGGGGGGACTGCAGCAGTGCTCTATCCGGAGCTCGGCGATTCGATCGAGTCCCACCTCTTCGACACNNGAGATCTACCAGCTCGAGCACTGGGGGCTCCCCTGGAGCAGGAGGGAGGACGGGAGGATCGCCCAGAGGTGGTTCGGAGGCTACAGCTACCCGCGCGCCACCTACGCCGAGGACAAGGTGGGGTTCTTCGAGATGCAGACCCTCTACGATACGGCCACCAAATACCCGGACATCCGCTTCTACCAGGAGTGGTTCGCCACGTCCATACTCTCGGAGGGAGGGGAGTTCAGAGGAATCACAGCCATCGAGATGAAGACGGGGAACTTTGCCCAGATACTGGGCAAAGCGGGGATAATGGCGACCGGAGGGGCGGGTCGGCTGTACAGCTTCGCCACCTACGCGTACAGCTCGACGCCGGATGGGCTGGCCGCCGCCTACAGGGCGGGGATCCCGCTGAAGGACATGGAGTTCATCCAGTTCCACCCCTCGGGGCTGATCCCTTCTGGGATACTGATCACTGAAGCGGCCAGGGGGGAAGGCGGCGTGCTCCTCAACAAGGACGGAGAGAGGTTCATGAAGAGCTACGCGCCCAACAAGCTCGAGCTAGCTTCGAGGGACGTGGTGTCGAGGGCCATGATGACCGAGATTGAACAGGGGAGGGGCCTCAGGGACGAAGCGTCGGGGCTCGACTACCTCCACCTGGACCTGTCCCCGGTGGGCGCGGAGAAGATCAAGTCCAGGCTCTCTCAGATAAGAGAGATTGCGATAAAGTTCAGAGGGGTCGATCCTGTGGAGAAGCCCCTCCCGGTCCGGCCCGTCTGCCACTACGTAATGGGAGGGATAGACACGAATATCGACGGCGCTACGAAGATGAAGGGCCTATGGGCCGCAGGGGAGGCCGCCTGCGTCAGCATCAACGGCGCAAACAGGCTGGGGGCGAACTCCACGGCGGAGTGCCTGGTGTGGGGGAAGATCACAGGGGCTGAAGCCGCAAGGTACGTGGGGGGGCGCCCGGCGCCGTCGGCTCCCGCAGAGCTCGCGGCCATT
>DAEE01000046.1:0-3453 GCA_002495205.1 Thaumarchaeota archaeon UBA183
AAATCGAGGGCCGGTAGTTCAGCGGTACGAACGCCCGCCTCGCACGCGGGAGAACCCGTTGGGTCCCAAGGTCGGGGGTTCAATTCCCCCCCGGTCCACTTCATTCCGGGAAATCTCCCTTGGCCACGAACTGGACGCGGCCGCCCACGTTGACGTCTATGCCGTCTGGTGTCTCCTTCGCACGGAGATAGAGGAGCGACCTCCGGCCAATCTCATACCCCTGCTCGACCCTGATGTCTATCTGGGGCTCCCCGAAGTAACGGTGCTGGACCAGGTAGGCGGCGAGGCAGCCGCTCGCAGATCCCGTGGCAGGATCCTCTGGGATGGTGTCCGGGGTTCCGATGCCGCGTGCGTTCAGGTGGTTCTTCTTGGAATATGTCTCGGGGCAGAAGACGAAGATCAGGGTCGTCTTGGTCTCTTCGAACAGCTTCGCCAGCGCTGCCCGGTCGATGCGTAACGCTCTGATTGCCTTCAGGCTGGTGAGGGGGACCAGGACGAAGGGGACCCCCGTGGACACCACCTGTACGGGGAACTCCGAGTCGATTTCAGAGCTCCTCAAACCGAGAACCTTCGCGATCCGGCCCCTTGCGAACGTCGTGCCGAAGGTGGGGCGCTTCTGTCTCATCCAGAGGATGTCAGGGGCACCGCCTNNGATCTGCGACTGGATGATGTAGGCGGTGCCGAGGGTCGGGTGGCCCGCGAAGGGCAGCTCGTAGGCGGGAGTGAAGACGCGGACGTCGTAGCCTCCGCTGTGGGGCTCTTCTGAAGTGATGAAGGTGGTCTCCGAGTAGTGCATCTCCCGGGCGATTCTTTGCATGGTCGCCGTGGGCAGCCCGGCGCAGTCCCTGAATACCGCGAGTTGGTTCCCCGAGAGTCTAGACTCGGCGAAGACGTCGACGATGTAGAACCGCAACCTGGCGGTCCCCTAGCGGGCGACTATTTGGGGTTCGGCTTCAAGGCCGAGCTGCTGGCCAAGGTCGGCGCGCAGCCCCTTGTACCTGTTGCGGACTGTCACTTCGGTGACTCCCGCTGCCTCGGCTATCTCCTTCTGNNGTCTTGACCTCGCCTTCGATGACGCCTGCGAGGTAGAGGGAGGCAGCGGCCAGCCCCATCGGGGACTTGCCTGCAGAGATCTCTTTCTCCTCCGTGATCCTCACGATTTCGATGGCCTTGCGTGCGACCTTCTCCGAGAGGCCAACGCGGGAAGCTATCCTGTTGACGTTCCTGGCTGCGTCCGCCACCGGCATGGTCAGGTCCATCTCCCTTAGGAGGATTCTGTAGTCCCTGGCGACGGACTTCTTGTCGAGATTGTTGACCGATGCTATGTCCTTCAGCGTGCGGGGAGTCTCTGTGTCGCGCATGGCTGCATAGAGGGCCGCGGCCGAAATGCCGATGATGGAGCGGCCTCTGAGGAGGCCCCTCTCGAGCGCCTTGCGATAGATGTAGGCGGCGCGCTCCCTCACTGCCTGCGACACGCCCAGCTTGTCAGCCATCTTCTCGAGCTCTCTGAGGGCGATACTGAGGTTCTTCTCCTGAGAGCCGAATGCCGGGGACCTGTTGTCCCACTTCCTGAGCCTGTCTATGGCGCTGCGCATCGGGGAGTCGAACGACCGCCCGGAGGCATCCCTGTTTGAGCGGCCGATCATGGTCGAGAGACCCATGTCCCTGTAGGTTATCGAGGTGGGGGCGCCGGCCCTGGCCTTGTCCTCGCCCTTCTCGTCGCTGAATGAGCGCCACTCGGGGCCCTGGTCGACCGAGTTTTCGGTGACCACGAATCCGCAGTTGCTGCACGAAATCTCTCCAGTGTTAGCGTCTTCAACAAGCGTCCGCTTTCCGCACTGGGGGCATCTGTCCGAAACCTGTAGAGCAGAAGTCCTAGGATATCTCAAATTTTACTCACTATACAACCGATGGGGTACATCTATATTTAAGCATAGTAGGCTTTTCTGAGTTAGTTAGTATGGTGGAGTTGACTTCTGGAGATTGCGTCTGGAAGACAATTCCGCCGCCAAGAACCTAGCCGTCTGCGTCAGCGAAGCAGGCGCGGTGCGGCTCAGCTGCTCGCGGCTTTCCTGACCAGCTGCGTCCCGCAGACTGGGCAGACGGTCAGCTTGGGGTTGGTGTAGGTCTTGCCGCACCCCCGGCAGTAGATCTTCCAGGTGATGTTCTTCCACTCGCCTCCCTTCATCGAAGTGGGCGCGAGGGGGATGTTGAGGACCTCGGCCACGTTGCGGACCGCGAAGTCGTCGGACACCAGGTTCACCCCGCCGTCGGCCCTCATGAGGTCGAGGCCGAGCGCGAGTAGGGACATGTCGGTCTGGGAAAGGGCGCCGATGTCGCCTGTCTTCGCGGCCGTGGTCTTCACCCTGTTCAGAGACTCGGGGGAGGGCTCTGTGACCTGGACGCGGCTGTGGATCAGAGAGGATCCGACGTTGTGATGCTTGACCTCCTCCAGGACGAGGTAGGTCGTGTAGTAGCGCCCGCTCCCCTGATAGGGGATCCCCGCGTAGAACGCCGTGGAGTCGAGGACGTATGCCGGTTCAGACAAATGGGGGTTCCTTCAAGGATTCATTCGTACCTGGGTGGGGGGGAGAATCGGCGGGTCCGTCGGCTAATCATCAATGGGTGCGAATTGGTCTGCCCGCGTGGCGTTTATTTAGTTTGTTTCGAGAGGCACGGTTCGTCAATCTTTGAGTCGGCCTGCTGAACTGGGGAGCGTCAAAGTCGGCGGCTACATAATAATCGACGGAGAGGCGTGCAGGGTCGTCAGCCAGGACCACTTCAAGCCTGGGAAGCATGGGAGCGCCAAGGTGAGGCTCGTGGCCATTTCAATCCTAACTGGGGGGAAGAAGAGCTACGTCGCCCCGGCCGAGTCGCGCGTTGACATACCTATGATCGACAAGAGGTCGGGGCAGGTCACCTCCATCATGGACGGCACGGTCCAGATCATGGATCTGGCCACCTTCGAAGTGCTTGAGACCCCGAAGCCCAATCCGGAGGAGATGGCGGAGCTCGGCGGGGGCCTGACCGCTGGGGCAGAGGTGGAGTACTGGTCGATGATGGGACGCAACAAGATAATGCGCGTCAAGGGCGGAAGCTAGGAAGACCAAGCGGACCCCAGCGTCCTTCTAGATCGCGAATCTGTTGCTCTGAATTGCTTTGGCGTTCAAGGTTGTCATCAACAATACTCTGTGTCTGAAGAAGGTCCTCAAGTGGGCGCTCCATTCCGTTTTCCTTCGCGCTGATGGAATACCCAGTCGGCTATAGAGTCACAGTCGGAGTGGTTCATAATCAGGACAGCGGCCAGCAGCATCATGGCGTCGTGTGGAATGTGCCGCTCTGGAGCCCACGAGTTCTGCAAGAACATGGGACCCGGCAGGGTGTGCTGCTGCAGAGGGTCGGAGAGGGCGCCTCTGTTTCTGGCCCAAGTACCGATGACGATGCGCTGACCTC
>DAEE01000046.1:3567-4660 GCA_002495205.1 Thaumarchaeota archaeon UBA183
GCTGGTGACTTCGATGATCCCTGGGCCTATCAACAGAGACCGGACGCGGTCCAAGAAGCCAACGCCGTCTTTCGTGAGCACGTACAGTAGCTTGCCATCCTCGCTCACCCCCTGCAGGTAGCCGGCCTGCGCAAGGAACTCGGCGTACTCCTTGGTGCGCTTGTGGTTCAGCCTTGCGTAGAACGCCACTTCGAAGGGCGTCATCGGGCCGCTTTTCATCAGCTCCAGAATCTCAACGTATATCTCGAACTTCGACCTCCTTTGGGAGAACTCCCACCAGACCTTGGGGACGGCCGCGGTCACGGACGAAATCGTGGAAGCTGAGGAGGGACCCATCATCGTCTCGGCAGCGTACCCTGCCCTCAGCGTTGCCCCGCCGGGGAATCCTTGCGCCCAGAACCCATTGCCCTGCCCCTGCTCGGCCCCCGATGACCCCAGCACGAAGCCAAGCTTCTGCGCATGGAAGAAGGCATGGACGACGGTGTCGTTCAGCCCGTCAGGGGTGGCCACCGCCGGTGGCCCTCCTGGTGGATGCGGCGCGTTGGAAAATCCGAAATCGTCCGCCTGATGCGGACCCTCGGGCGCAGACGATGCCACCACGAAAGCCGGTGGGACGCCGTCGAGCAGGGCCTTTCCATTGGATGCATTGGCGGGCGAGATTGCGAAGACTATGATTCTCGATGTCGTCATGTGCGAGGGGACGGCCGAAGAGGCGGCCACGCCGACTGTGGAAAGCGGAAGGGTCAGCCCTGACGTGACCAACAGGAGGACTGCCAGGACGATTCTAGGATTGCCCCTCCGAGGCTCGGCCTTCTCTTCCTGCAAATTCATTGGAAAAATCGTTTTTGCTTATTTTAGCCTTGTGTACTAACGATACACAGAGAGACGCCGGCCCGGGGCCACTTCGTACTTCAGATACGTAAGACTGGTACGCCAAGGATAAGAAGGCCGGGGGACTCCGATTCCACAGGCGATTCGGTTTGGAACTCCCACCACAAGCACCACAGCGCTCCCACCGCGGCGTACTGTCAGCCCTGGTGATCGTTCTCCTGATACTCTCGGCGTCGCTGGCCGCGCTCTACTACGAGTACAC
>DAEE01000046.1:4709-23008 GCA_002495205.1 Thaumarchaeota archaeon UBA183
CCTTGATTTATGACTACGCCAACATGAGCGTCGTCACCATCCAGGGCCTCCAGGCGACCAATTCGTTCTTCGGTACCACCTACCAGCAGGTCGAGGGGTCGGGATTCGTCATTCAGGAGGGAGGCTCGGATTACATCGTCTCGAACTACCACGTCGTGCAGAACGACGTCAACATCTCCGTGACCTTCCAGGATGGGAACGCGTACAGGGGGAAGGTCGTCGGGTCGGACCCCTACAGCGACCTCGCGGTGCTGACTGTGTCAGGAGCCCCGTCCAGCGAGTTCTACCCGCTGACCTTCGCCTCGTCGTCGACCCTGAGGGTGGGACAGTCGGTGGTCGCCATCGGCAACCCCTACGGCCTGTCCGGATCGATGACCGAGGGGCTGGTGAGCCAGCTTGGGAGGACGTTGCAGGACGAGACTTCGGGCAACTTCTCCATCGCTGACGTGATTCAGATAAGCACACCAATCAACCCGGGCAACTCGGGGGGCCCGCTCCTGAACTCCCAGGGCAAAGTTGTCGGGATAACCACCGCCATAGTGAGCGGATCACAAGGCATCGGTTTCGCAATACCCTCCGACACCATCGTCAAGGAGCTTCCATACATCATCTCCACAGGCTCGTACAAACTGCACCCATACATCGGCATAACCGAAGCCGACATGAGCTACGACCTTGCTCAGTCGATTGGGACCAACTACACCTACGGCGTCCTGATCGAGACCGTCGTGCAGGGCGGGCCTGCAGCCCAGGCGGGGTTGAGGGCCGGGACGACCGTGAANNGGATGCCCTGTCTAGCTGGCTACAGGAGCACGCCATCTCCGGACAGACCGTCGACTTCGGCATCGTCAGGGGAGGCGCACATCTGACCGTTGCCGTGGTCCTCGGTACGAGGCCGCAGATCTAGTCCTATCCTTTGGGACCAGCACTGCGCCGGTTATCTCCAGATAGCCAGAGTCTCCTCTCCAGTGCTCTACGCCCGAACGAATCTCGATGCGTTTCGCGAAAGAGGGGGCGTCAGTCACGAAGGTCTCCCCTTCCCCTCCCTCGAGGCCCACGTGGAACCTGAATCTCTTGCCGAGCGCCACCAGTTCGGATATGTTCGCATCGTCGAGCTCCCTTCCGAGCCAGCTCTGGTCGAGCCCCAGGGCGGAGACGCTTACTATGACGGCCGAGAAGCCGTCGGAGACCAGGCGCCGAAGGTGGACTTCGGGATCGATGCCCCAGAGCGGGGAGAAACACCCGAGGTCAAGGTCTTTGCAGACCCGCTCGACCCTTGTCTTCTGGTAGACACTCGCGAGCGCGCCGGTGTAGACGCCTTCGATCCCGTGCTCCTCCTTGGCCTTCGCAAGCGCGCGCTTCAAATCAGACAGCTCCTCCTCCTTCACCCCCTTGGTCGATTCGGCGAGGAGCGGCACCCCCATCGCTTCGGCCTGTAGGGCGGTCCACTTCAGGTTCGGAAAGTGGAACATGTACGACATCTCGGACTCGGGAAAGAGGGTGACAAGGCAGGCAAGATCGTCCTTCTTGGAGGCGACCCAGGCAGCGTATGTCGAGTCCTTTCCGCCGGAGAAGAGCGCACCCACCTTCGTTTCAGGTCACTGAGACGCGGCCAGGTCTCAAGGTATTAAATAGACGGAGCTGGGCTGAATTTTCGATGCTCGATTCACTGAGAGACGGGCTCCAGGCCGCTGTGAAGAAGCTCGTCGGGTCCAACGTGGTGGACGAGAAGGTCACGAAGGAGTTCGTCCGAGACCTGCAGAGGGCCCTCATCCAGTCCGACGTCAACGTCAGGATAGCATTGGAGGTGACCGAAAGGGTCCAGAAGCGCGCCCTGGAGGAGAAGGCACCGGGCGGGGTCACCAAGAAGGACCAGATAGTCTCCATCCTTTACGAGGAGCTCGCCCGGCTTCTCGGCGGCGAAGGGGGACTCCAGCTCGGCAAGGACAAGACCAACGTGCTGGTCATGTTGGGCGTCCAGGGCTCAGGGAAGACAACCACCGCAGCGAAGCTCGCCCGGCTTTACACCAAGCGCGGGTTTAAGGTCGGGGTGGTCGCAGCCGACACCTTCAGGCCGGGTGCTGTGGCCCAGCTGAAGACGCTGGTCGCCTCGTCGGGGGTGGAGGTGTACAGCGACGAGAAGGAGAAGGACTCGGTGAAGATCGCGAAGGAAGGGAGGAAGCGGTTCGAGGGGGCGAAGAACCTGGTAATCATAGACACTGCAGGGAGGCACAAGGAGGAGAAGGGGCTCCTGCAGGAAATGAAGGATGTGGTGAGCGGTGTGAAGCCCGACGCCACGGTTCTCGTCATCGACGGGACCATAGGCCAGCAGTGCTACAACCAGGCGTTGGCGTTCCACCAGGCCTCCCCCGTCGGCGGCATAATCGTCACGAAGCTAGACGGAGCGGCCAAGGGGGGCGGTGCGCTCGCCGCGTCTGCGGCGACTGGCGCAAAGATCTTCTTCATCGGAACGGGGGAGAGGATCGACGACCTGGAGGAGTTCGCGCCCACAAGGTTCGTGGGGCGCCTCTTGGGCATGGGGGACCTGAAGGCCCTGATGGAGATGGTGAGGGACGCCGAGGTGGTCGTCGACGAGAAGATGACCCAGCGCATGATGTCTGGGAAGATGACCATGAACGACCTTCTGGTTCAGTTCGAGCAGATGAAGAAGTTCGGGTCGCTGAAGAAGGTCCTGGAGCGCATCCCAGGCTTCTCGGGGCAGGTCGACGTGAAAGAGCTCGATAAGGCCGAGGACAGGGTAAGGGTGTACAAGTCAATCATACAGTCGATGACCGGCGAGGAGAAGGCGGACCCAGACATGATCAACTCCTCCCGCCTCAAGCGCATCGCGAAGGGCTCGGGGCGGAGTGAGAAGGACGTCAGGGAGCTGCTTTCCAGGTACAAGCAGATGAAGACGCTGGTCAAGACGAGCAAGGGCAGGGAGCTCCGGCAGATGATGNNGAACAGTAGGGTGCCCCTGGCCCTCCAGGCCTACCAGCTCTGCGAGAAGTGCGCCGAACGGCAGGGCGCTGGGAACGCCCGGTTCGAAATTGTCAGGGGTGAGGAGTGCTTCGTCTGCCAGGGAGTCATGGACAGGGTCGGGAAGATGGCTCTGGCGGCAGTGCGGAGGGCGAAGAAGTACGAGTTCCGCACCTTCGCGGTCGGAGTCTCCGTCCCCGAGGGGGTCCAGGAACGGGAGGACGAACTGAGGTCTGAGCTGAAGCTCAAAGGGAACGAGACAATCAAGATCCAGGCGGCGCGGCTGTTGGCCGCCCAGGTCTCGGGCATGCTCCGGAGGCGGGTAGACCGGCAGAGGCCCGACCTGACACTGCTGGCTGACTTCGGGGCAGGGGACGTCTCGGTCACCGCGAGGCCCATATTCTACTATGGGAGGTACACGAAGCCTCCAGGAGTCTCGCAGCGCAGGTCGTTCTGCGAGGAGTGCCGGGGCGCAGGGTGCAAGAAGTGCCGCAACACCGGCTTCGAGCGGGAGCCGAGCGTCGAAGGGGCTCTGCGGACGAAGCTGGCAAGGTTCAGCGGGAGCCAGAAGATGACGTTCACCTGGCTGGGGAGCGAAGACATCGAGAGCAGGGTATACGCCCCGGGGAGGCCTTTCGTCGCCGAGGTGAAGAGCCCGAGGAAGAGGAGGCTCCCCCGGAGGTTCGGCTCAAGGCTCAGGGAAGGCCTGGTGTCTGTCACGTCGGGGAGGGCTCTGCCGTCGAAACCTGTCCGCCTGCCCGCATTCCGGTTCCGTACGAGAATAAGGGCGACGGCCGCCTCGAAGGTGGGCCCCGAGGGGCTGGCGGAGCTGAAGTCCAGGTTCAGGGGGGCCGCGGTCCGATTCGACCGGCCTCACAACAGGCCTACCGTGAAGACCGTCTACAGGGCCTCGGCGAGGGCCAAGGGGAAGACCCTCCTCATCGAAGCGGAGCTGGACGGGGGGCTCCCCGTCAAGAGGTTCGTCAGCGGCGAACTCGTTTCACCGTCTGTGTCGGAAGTCTTAAAAACGCAAGTCGGTTGCCGCAGCTTCGACATCTGCGGAGTCAGGGAAATAGGGGAATTCGGATTTGCCGAAGTCGCACGGGGCGAGGAGAAGAACTAGGTCTCTTCTGAGGTCGTCTGCGAAGAAGGGCCTGAGCAGCCTGCTCGTAGAGTACTCTCCCAACGACAAGGTGGTCATCAAAATTGACCCGGCCCAGGTCAAGGGGATGCCTCACAGGCGGTTCAACGGCCTCGTCGGGACCGTCACAGAAGTTGGAAGGAGAGCCGTCACAGTCGACGTCAATGTGGGGAACAAGGTAAAGAAGCTCGTGGCCCGGAAGGAGCACGTTGTGCGCATGGAGGGGAGCTGATGTCCGAGAAGTCTGAGAAGAAGCTGCTGACAATCCCAGAGGCCAACCAGATCCTGTCGAAGATCGACGTGGAGAAGGCGGACCAGATACAGAAGAGGACCCTCGACTACACCACCAAGTTCGCGAAGGCCCAATCTGATGCGGCGAAGAAGCTGCGCAAGCAGCTGGAGTCGGAGTGCGGACTGAGCGAGGAGGAGGCCGTGGAGCTTGTCAACATCATGCCGAAGTCCGTGGAAGAGCTCAGGACCTTCACCTCCGGATGGAGGAAGCTCCTGTCGACGGATACCCTCGAGAAGATACTGAAGATTCTGCACTCGAAGGCGTAGGGCGCTCAATCGTTAAATAGCAAGGGGCCCTGTTTTGCACAGGGGAAGCGGGTGACACGCGGGTTGGATATTGCGATTCTCTTCTTTGCCGAGAGGTCCCCTTCGAACTAGGGCCGTCCATTCAGGAGCCAGCTCCAGTAGATGATACCAGCAGACAAGAAGTACGAGGAGTACGCCTACGTCCTCGATTTCATGCCCAGAGGGAAGTCCGTCGTCATCAAGGGGCGCGAGGGCCCCATGGTCCAGGCCGTAGGGGAAGAGCGGCTCACCCTCTTGGAGCTGCTGGCCATGGAGAACCAGGATTTCGAGGTGGGAGAGAAGGCCAAGATAGGAAAGGAGGGGAGAGAGAAGATAGTCAGCGTCCTCGGGAAGCTGACCTACGAGGAGCTTTCGCCGGAGGCGAAGGCCTCGCTGCCGGCTGTGGTGGAGAACCTTGTGAAGGGGAACGAGAGCAGGTACGTGGGGTACTTCAACGAACTGCAGCCGCTGACGCCTCGGCTGCACGGGCTCGAGCTAATCCCCGGCATAGGGAAGACGTTCATGAAGGAGATTGTGGAGATGAGGGAGAAGCAGCCGTTCAGCAGCTTCGACGACATCCAGAAGAGGGTGGGGCTCAGAGAGCCCGCGAAGATGATTGCGAAGCGGATCGTCGAAGAGTTGGCCGGAGACTCCAGGGTCAGCATATTCGTCAAGAAGTAAATGAAAAGGCGCAGACTCGGGCAGCACTACCTGGTCGACCGGGACGTGATCGGCAGGGTCGTTTCCCTGGCCGCCATAGGACCCGACGACCGGGTGCTCGAGATAGGCACCGGCAAGGGGGCGCTCACCAGAGAGCTGGCGGGCCGCGGGGCATCGTACCTGGGATTCGAGGTGGACAGAGCCAACTTCGAAGAGGCCTCGAACCTGGTCCAGGGGACCAGAGCGCGCGTCGTCCTCGCGGATGCCTTCGAGGAGCATCCGGGCTTCGACGTCCTTGTCTCCAGCCTCCCCTACTCGGAATCTGCCTCCTTCGTCAAGTGGCTGAGCGTGATCTCGTTCGCGAGGGCTGTAGTCGTGCTGCAGGAGGATTTCATCAGGAAGATCACGGCACCCCCCGGCAGCAGAGACTACAGAGGGGTCTCCGCCCTGGCGCAAATCTGCTTCGACGTCAGGGTCCTCGGCCGGGTGCCCAGGGCCTCCTTCACCCCTCCGCCGAGGGTGGACTCGGTAATCGTGTCGTTCACGCCCCGGCGCCGGATAGACGAGACCGAAGTGTCGAATGTGATTCGACTGTTCTCCCTGCGAAGGAGGCTGGTCGACTCGGCCCTGGCGGAGCTCGGTATGGCTGGGGAAGGGACCTTCGGCAGGAGGAGGGTCTACTCTCTCCTCCCGGACGAAGTCCACTTCCTCTGCCTTCCGCGGCGCCAGTGACGGCTTTATCATCCGTGAGTGGAGGACGGGTGTGCTTCCGCGAGGGGTCTCGGTCACGCTCGTCGAGCCCAGGGGCCCCGTCAACGTGGGCCACGTCGCAAGGCTCGTGCAGAACTTCGGAGTCGGGAAGCTCTACCTGGTCGAGCCCAAGGTCGACCTGTCGGTGGCGGCAGTATACGCTTCGCACGCGTCCGTGGTGCTCGACGACGCTGTGGTCACCACCTTCGACAGGGTGAGACGTGACAACGAGTTGCTTGTCGCCACGACCGCCGTCCGGGCGTCCAAGAAGTCCAACGTCATCAGAAGGAGTGTGGGGCCAGACCGCCTCCACGCCATCCTGTCCGCGTCGAAGAGCTCGTCCCTCGTGTTCGGCAGGGACACCACGGGCCTGACGAACGAGGAGATCAGGGAATGTGACGTCACTCTGACGCTAGACACGTCCCCAGCCTACAGGGCCCTTAACATCGGGCATGCGGCTGCCATAGTCCTCTACGTCGCGTCGCGGGGCGGACCGGGGAGCGGCGTGAGGCAGGGCAGGGTTGCCAGGGAGGTCTTCGCCAGGAGCTTCTACGAACTTGCGGAGGCCTCCAAGATTCCGAAGCACAAGACCAAGAACCTCTTCGAAGTCGCGAAGCGCACCGCGGCGTCGTCGGGGATCACCGACGCACAACTCAATCTCCTTTCGGGGGTCTTCAGGAAGGCCGTGGCCGCGCTGGAGGAACCTCAGGATCGGGGCTCGAAGACGTAGACGGCCCGCCTGATCCAACGGGTGCTTTCGAAGGAGAGCCGGACGGGGTAGTCGAACCCCACCGGCCCGGGCTGGTAGAGCCTGAGCCCCAGCTTCCTCCCCTCGAGCGTCAGGGTCACCTCGTCCCCCTCGATGGTCTGAATTACAGGGACGACCACCACTATCCTCCCCTCGGAGTGTATCGAGTCGGCCATGGACGCCAGGGCGTCGTTGTAGACCTCTGCCGATTCCCCGATCATAGCCTGCGCCGTGGCGGTCTTGGGTCTGGCGTCCAGCCGTGGGAGGAGGAGTGGTTCGGTGACGACTGCGTCCACCTTTGTCCCCCTCAGCATCCGAGATAGCTCCCTGGCGTCACCTTTCCTGATGTCGTAGCCGCGGTCGGAGACGCCCCCCGCGGACCACCGCATGTTCTCCCGCGCTTCTTGAACTCGGGACGCCCTGCTGTCCACGCCGAGGCACCTCAGAGACTTGCCATAGGCCTCGACGAGGATTGTGCCAGAGCCGCAGAACGGGTCGAGGAGCGACTGCCCTGGCTTGAGCCCGGCGATGTTCACCAGGGTCCGGGCGAGGCGCGGGGAGAGAGCGATGTCTGGATGAGGGGAGGGCTTGCGGGTCCCCCTCTGTCTCATGGCCGCAGAGTCTGGCACCCAAGCTGTGGGACCGAGCGCGATGCCTTCGTGATAGGGGAAGGCTACGACGTCCAGAGCCTCCCTCGTAAGGACCTGCTCGGACATGAGCTCGTTCCCCTCGGGTCTCAGGAGCCTCACCTTCTTCAGGCCGGCCTCTCTGACGCCGTCGAGCATCGACCTGACGAGGACTTCATAGTCGTCGTCCCCGATTTCGTACCCGCTGAGGGAGAGATTCGATTTGTCCTCGAGGTGGGAGGCTAGGAGGGCTGTGAGGTTCGCCATGTCTCCTGACGGGGAGTCCAGCACGGTGACGACGGGAGCGCACTTGTGCGCCCCGGATAGCTCGGCCACGTACTTCGGGGGCAGGTGATCGACGCGGAGGACCGAGACCCTCTCGCAGGGGGCTTCGGCCTGGGTGACTGCCCTCCCGAGCGCCGTGCAAGCCTCGAGGACGGAAAGCCTGCCAAAGGCTAGGACGAGGGATATCTCGTCGGTTTCAAGGATCTGCGGAGGAAGGATGAACGGCATCTTCGGCCCGCGCCAACCCGCCGTCGGACTAGAACTTATGGGTCAGATGACCCACTCTTCTTTCTCCACGTCCCGCTTGTCGAATCCTATCTTCGAAACGCCGTACGTTGCGCCTCCGAAGAGCGCGGCGTCCCCCTCCTCGCGGTAGAGCGAGTCGACGATGCGCCCGAGAGCATCCCCTTTCATTATCCCGCTCCCGCTGTCTCCACCCACCACGATGAGGTTCTGGGTCCTGAAGGCGAAGGGAGTGCTGTCTATCGTGTTGTAGGAGTAGAGCCCCGCCCACATGGACCTGATTTCAGCGCCGCTGAAGTCAGGGAAGTAGGAAGTCAGGATCGGGTAGACGCTCTTCTCGTAGTATCTCCTCTCGGCCTGGTACTTCTCCAGGTCGTGGTCGGGCAGGTCGATGAAGGGCCTGTTGACCTGATCCTCACAGGCAATCCAAAAGTCCCCCTCATTGCTGACGGGCTTGAAGTGGACCCCCGACTTCGGTAGTATCACCAGCGGC
Source organism: Thaumarchaeota archaeon UBA183 (assembly GCA_002495205.1). Next base: position 13,211 of record DAEE01000046.1, read on the forward strand.
AAGAGGTTGAGGGCGTTGAAGCCCCTGCAGTTGAGGAGAGCCTGGAGCTTCGCTCCTTTGGCTCGGACGCTGAACAGCTGTCTCTTCTTCGCCTTGACGTGGCTCTCCACCCCCATGGGCTCCAGGAGCTCGTTCTCCCAGGCACCGCCCGCCAGTACCACAGTCTCCGCTTCTATGGTCCCGCGGCCTGTGGAGGCGCCTTCCACGCGGGACTCCTGCCAGACGAAGGGCTCGCCCTCGATGCCCAGCCTCTTCGAGGGCCCAACGAGCAGCGACTCGGCCGCCGTGTTGAACGCAAGCTCCCCGCCCATCTTCACGAACTCCTGGGCGTAGAACCTGACTAGCTTGTCGGGGTCGAGCCTGCCACATTTGGGCCCGAACACCCCTCCGTCGACGTTGGGGAGTTCCATCACCTTCGCTTCGTCGCTGGACCCGAACTCCGTCACCATCCCGGGCAGTAGGCGTTTGAGTTCGTCCCGTGAGTATCTGGTCAGGTCTATGCCGTTCCTCTCCATGAGCCGCAGGTAGGGCTCGCTCGCGGAGAGCTGCCTCTCATCCATCAGCCAGAGGTAGCCTATCTTCTGGAGCCCGATGTCAACCTCGAGCTCCTCCTGCACGTGGAGGTAGAAGTCGATGGAGGAGTTGGAAAGGATCTGGTTGTCCCTCGAGGAGAACGTGTTCCGGAACATGGCATTGCTGCGGCCCGTGTTGCCCTGCCCCGGTGCACCATACCTGTCAATCACGAGCACCCTCTTCCGGGGGTTGTTCTTCTTCAGATGGTAGGCCGAAGCCATTCCCATGATGCCTGCTCCTATTACAAGGACGTCGGCTCGGGCGCTCAATGCAGGACGCTGGGCGGGTTGTGTTTGTAAGGCCTTGGGTCACTTCGAACCTGCGGCGCCCCGTATCGCGCACAGGGGGAGAAGAGGACGAAGGCGGTTCTTGTGGGACTGTTCCGAAAGATGATTAATTCGCGCCGCCCGAGCCCGGGCCGTGGTAGCGGGCATCGTCCAGTACGGCGAGCTGGCGAAGTACTACGACCTTCTTTACTCGTGGAAGGACTACGACAGGGAGTCGCGGACAATCATCGACCTGGTCAAGCGGTACAAGACTTCGGCCGGGAGCTCCCTCCTGGACGTGGCCTGCGGTACTGGGAAGCACATCCAGCGGCTGAAGAGACAGTTCGACTGCGTTGGCATGGATGTCAGCGAGGCCATGCTGGAGCAGGCGAGGCGGAATGTCAGGGGAGTCGAATTCGTGCGCGGCGACATGGTCGACTTCGAGTTGCGGCGGAAATTCGATGTCGTTCTTTGTCTGTTCAGCTCCATTGGATATGTGAGGACATACCCGAGGCTGGCCCGGACCCTGCACAACTTCGCAGCCCATCTCAGGGTAGGGGGGGTATTGATCATCGAGCCTTGGTTCACAAAGGCGACCGTGAGAGACCGACATCTGCACGTGCTCGTTCAGGGGGGTGATGACCTGAAGATTGTGAGGGTCGACTTTACGAGAATCAGGGGGAACGTCTCGGTTCTGGACGAAAGGATTGTCGTGGCTGAGAAGGCGGCCGGGATAACGACGTACAAGGACCGGATGGTGATGGGCCTGTTCGACGAGGCCAAGTCCCTTGCGCTGATGCGAGACGCCGGCCTCAAGGCCAGGTACCTGAAGACGTCGCTTGCGCCCGGGAGAGGCCTCTACGTTGGGGTCAAACGGCCCTGAATTCAGGGTTAGCGGGCCGTATTGCTTGAAGCTTAATTAGGGGTCTCGGAAGCGCGGTCACTCCAAGGCGACGAGGCTTGCACGGAAAGAACTACAGGGAGCAGAAGGGGATGTTCTACAGCAAGAAGTTCGCTCCAGGCGCTCCGAACCCCAAGGTGGCCCGTTTCACTACAGGCAAGTACAGGGACGACTACGACCACATGTTCAAGCTGATTTCGGAGGGGAGGGTCCAGATCAGACATAACGCCCTGGAAGCGGCCAGGGTGGCTGCCAGCAAGAAGGTGGCGCTGATTGGTGAGGAGAACTTCTACCTGAAGGTCGTGACGTACCCGCACCTCGTCCTCAGGGAGAACAAGATGATCGCGACGGCGGGAGCAGACAGGCTGCAGGAAGGGATGAGGAAGGCGTTCGGGAAGCCCATCGGTCTCGCGGCCCGGGTGGACATCGGATCGACAGTCCTTGAACTCAGCCTGAAGGCAGAGAACTTCGAGAAGGGGAAGGACGCGATGAAGGCGGCTGCCACGAAGCTCCCCATGAAGACCAGAATGGAGATCGTCAAGCTGGAGCACGCCGTGGCGCCGGCTCAGGCGAGCGCCTAGCCGCAGAAGGGTGCCGCCAATCGGTTTCGTCTCTTTCGCCTACCAGAAGTATATAACGGGCCTGCGCTGGCCAGCCTTAGAAACCGAGGTACACGGAGGCCAACCCTTTGACTGTCAGGATAGATGAAGACAAGGTATTCCAGATTATCGAGGCGAAAAAGCCCCTGGTGATTCTGGTAAACGCCCCAGGGGGGCTTCTAAGGCAGACCAAGGAGCTGATGGAGCGGGTGAAAGAGAAGTACGGGGTCACGAGCATCCTCTCCGGCGACAGCTGCTTTGGCATATGCGACACTGTCGATGACGACGTGGAGAAGCTCCAGGCAGATCTAGCACTCCACATAGGCCACAACGCCGCGGTGACGGAGGTCGGGGAGCACACCTACCTCGTGGACGCAGTCGACGATGTCGAGTTCAGGGAAGTGGTCGACGCCGCGGTGAAGGCACTGGCTCCCTACAGGCGCCTCGGGCTCGCGACATTCAGCCAGCACCTGCACCAGCTCAGGCCGGTCAAGGAGAGGCTCGAGTCGAAGGGGTTCCAAGTGACTGTGGGGAGGGGGAACAACCTCATGCTGGAAGGGCAGGTCTTCGGCTGTGACTTTTCAACGTCCTACCCGATTCGGGACCAGGTGGACGCTTTCGCCTTTCTCGGCGAGAGCGAGTTCCATGCCGTCGGGCTGGCCCTAGCCACAGGGAAGCCGACCTTCATGCTCGACCCCTACATGAACGAAGTGACTGACATGCGACAGGCGGCCGATGAGAGGAAGAAGAGGGCGATACTCGCTGTGTACAAGGCCCTGGACGCCAGGGTCTTCGGAGTCATCACGGGCCTCAAGGAAGGGCAGAAGATGCTTGGCAGGAGCGGGTGGATCACGAAGCGGCTGGAGATGAACGGGAGAAAGGTGGTCCAGCTGGCCATGCGCGATGTGACCGCGGAGCGGCTTGCCCCCCACAGGGAAATCGAGGCCTTCATACAGACGGCGTGCCCGAGGATATCCGTCGACGGGTTCACCTTCGATAGGCCGGTCCTTTCGATACCCCAGGCAGACGCTTTAGTGGCACTTATTGAGGGGCGGGAACCGGGGGAGTTCCTCGAAAGGCCAAAGTGGATTGAGCTCACGGTGGGACTGATCAAGAAATGAAAGAAACCAAGGCGAAGGCTGCGGGCGTGCTTCCAGGGGACAAGCTGGCAGTGTCGGAGGAGTTCCTGCCGGGCCCCAACACCTACGACGACTCTGGGCTCATCAGGGCGCTGAGGGCGGGCTCGGTCTTCAAGGACTCGAAGAGCATGGAGATATCGGTCAAGCCCGCGGCAGAAGCAGAAATCATTAAGGTGGACGACTGGGTCACCGGACAGGTGGAGGCGGTCCAGGCCAACTCGGCCAACGTCCACATCTACTTCCTCAACGGGAAGCCGACCTTCAAGGACTTCTCGGGGATGCTCACCTTAAGGGGGCTGTCAGGGGGAGGGCGAGGGGCACGGCGGACGACCCCGGTCAAATCGGGGGACGTCGTCAGGTGCAGGGTGTTCAGCCTTCTCAACGGGATAATCCACCTGACCATCGACGAGCCCGACATGGGCGTGGTCTACGCCCTCTGCGGCAGCTGCGGCAAGCCACTCCTGAGAGGGAGCGCCACCAAGGCCAAGTGCGACGAATGCGGAAACGTCGAAGAGAGGAAGCTGGCCAGGGACTTCGGGGCTGCCCCCATAGAGCCCTAGGCGGGCCGCAGAATCCGTCCACTTGAAACGAAGGATACTATTACCTTAATAACAAGAATCCGTGGGGCGGTCAGGCAAATTGCAGGTCCAGACAATAACCGAGGATGAGAAGGGCCTGACGGTCGAGATCACGGGCGAGGACTACTCGCTGGCCGAAATCGTCCACCACGAGCTCCTTGAAGAGAAGAGCGTCACGTTCGCTGGCGTTCTCCCTCCGCACCCTCTGATCAAGAAGCTGGTTCTGAAAGTGAGGGCCCAGCGCATCAAGCCCGAGAAGGCGTTTTCCAATAGTGTAGAGCGAGCCATGGAGACCACCCAAGAGCTCCTCGATGGTGTCAAGAAAGCCCTGGGCGGTGGGTCTGCCTGACGCTGAAATTCTGCCCGAAGTGCGGGACCCGCCTGAAACTAAAAGAAGACAAGAACGCGAAGGGCGCCAAGACCCTGGTCTACCTTTGTGAGAATTGCGGCTGGAGGGATACCAAGGTGGACAGGACCATGAAGCAGGAGACCGAGGAGGAGCTCGCCAACACTCCGCAGATCAAGGTGGTTGGGGACAAGGAAGCGAAACTCAATTCGCTCCCGACGACGAAGATCGAGTGCCCCAAGTGCGGCCACAACGAAGCCTTCTGGTGGTTCCTGCAGACGAGGAGCGGGGACGAACCCCCTACCCAGTTCTACAGGTGCGTCAAGTGCAACCACACGTGGAGATCATACTCCTAGAACCGAGCAGCGTAATCGCCGAACTCCCCGGGAAACCGTTCAACTGCATTCGTCAGACGTCGTCCCTGGTGTACACTTCCACCGCATCCCCGCCGCCTATCAGGATGTCGGCGTTCGCTGCAGGGATTGAAGCTACGTCGTCCGCCTCGAAGGGGCCGTAGCGCTTTAGGTCCAGCCCCACGAGCTCGTTCACACGCTTGACGAACTTCACAGTGACGTTCCTCTGGGACTCGGTTAGATGAGCGAACTCGATGAATGAGGGTTGGCCGGAGGCGACGGCATCGACGAGGGTCTGGAAGCGCTTCTGGAACTTCTGCTCTGCGCTACAGACATACCGCTCCTCCGGGAGCAGTTGCAATAGCGCGTTCTGCTGCATGGCCTTCCTCGTCCTGAGCCGGAGCAGCTGACTCGCCATCGATTCAATCATCCGTGACTGGGTGGCGGTGAGGCGCACGGACACATCGGACGCGCCTGAGCTCGCCGACCTCTTCAGCTTCTGGCTGTAGGCCGAGAGTCTGGAGTAGAAGTCGTTGGGGAGCGGGAGGAGTGAGCTGGACGCGGACTCCGAGTCGAGCCTCCTCTTCAGGTATTCAAGGGTGGTTTCAGCCATTTACACGACCTCCCCCAAACCCCGAGTTAATATCGAGACCGCAGCGTAGGTGGGCAACTCAACGGTCTCCGGCTTGGGGAAAGGGCCGAAGTCCCTGTGCCTTAGCCTAAACCGCGGGTAGAACTCGACGTTGAGCTTGACTGGCCTGTCGCTGAGGACCACGGGGTCCTCCTGGGGGTCGAAGCCCTCAGCAGACTCGATCCTCTTCTTCATCATCCCAGTGTCCCCATGGAGGGTCCCGGAAAGCCTGAACACACGGTGGATGTCTGTGGTCACAGATGTGTCGACCATGGCCCTTTGGGACGAAATCGCGTCGGAAACCAGCTTCTGAAGCGTTCCTGTGTAGTCTTGCCTCCGCTCGTCCACGTAGCCGGTTATCCTCCTCGTCCACCCCGCCCCCTGGGGGCCGCCAGCGGGCCTGCGCCTGAGGGACGAAGCCAGCGTCTGGTTTGGAGGGAGGCCCGAGCCGCGGATATACTCGGCAATCTCCCCGCGGGCCGCCTGATCGAGNNCGCTCGACCCCGAAGTCATTAACGAGGAACCCGATTACTCGCATGGCGTGGTCCTTGGCAGCGTCAAGGCAGCTTTCGCATTTGCCATGGAACTCCACGGCCGGACCCCCGCACTTCGTGCATTTCGCAGGGCGGGGGAGCTTCCCTGACGCATGGCATCTCTCGCAGTACCAGAGGTCGTGGCCCTTCTTGCAGGGGGTAGGGATGTCCGTGGCGTCTATGTCGAATATGAGCTCTGCGCCAAGCCACCCCTTCTCCTCGATTGGCCTCGCCGGATACTCGTAGCGGGCATTGGAGCAGTAGACCGAAGATGGCGCCTGCTTCAGAATCTCTGCCAGCGCCTCACCTTTGCTCTTGAAAGCAAGGTGCCTGACCATCCCTCCTCCGAAGGGGAAGTACCCGAACTCTCGCGACTCTACCTCGTCGGGGAACTCTATCAGGTCTGCCCCGCGAAAGTAGTACTCCTTGTAGGCCGATTTCAGCCATGCTTTCGTGGCGTCGTTCAATTTTCCGGCCGGTTGCCGCGCTGGCGTGCTGATAAGGCATCCGCCGCTCCTTGCCCCTTAAGAGGTGCAGGCGGCTATTGGTTGGCTTGAGGGTCCCTCTGGCTGCTTACCTTTCGATGAACGACGCCAAGGTCTACTCTCTCGTGGTCGAAGTCCCCTTCTCCCCCCTCGACATCGACCTCGGCCACCTGGCCAGGGGCGAATGGAACTCGCTGAGGGACAGGTTTCGGATCTGGTTTCTCCCGAAGGACGACGGGGGCGACGGCCGGCCAACCTGCTATGTGATGATCCGCAAGTTCGACCCCGAGAGCGGGGTCCTGCTCTACGGGCACGTTGTAATCGACACGGATGCCATGCCGGGCACGGAGAAACCCCGGAGTTTCACTGTCGGCATCATGAGCAATGACGACGTCCGGGCCCGGTTCATGCTCAACTCGATGCTCGAAATCCCGCCTTCGTTCCACAGGAGGTCCGAGGTCAGGCTTGTGGAGCGGAAGTGGAGGAGCGACCCCGACGCCGTGATGAGATTCTTGGCGAACGTCCATTCTGCCATGGCCCAGCTGGCCCCGGACCCGAGCGGGAAGGTGTACTCCCTCAAGTTCGAGCCGCCTCCCGGCGTCATGGGGGAGCTCAGGCGCGGCATGGGATCCTGGTGGTAGCCAGACTCGCCGGGACCCTCTCCGTAGTCACGATTGGACTACTGCCGCTCGACTTCGGAGCCTACGAGTACGAGGAATGACGATTCTAATCGTGGGATATTGGGCAGGGCCCTGGCTTGAAGTCTGCGCACCGCCATGAATGCTGACAGGCGCGCGCTGGCTTAGACCTCAAACCTGGCCAGGGTCTCGAACACCATCCTACCCGCTCTTTTGACGTGCCCACGAAGGGCTTCGGCGTCGACTATGGGCAGGGCCTCGACGATGTTGTCGCTCACGAGGAGCACAGAGGCCGTCCTTACCTTCCTGAGCTTCCCCAGGCCGAACAGCGTGGCGCATTCCATCTCTATGGCGACGTAGCCCTCCTTGGTAGACGCCTTGGTGAAGTCCAGGTCTTCGGCGTAGAATGCGTCTGAGGAGAAAACCGGACCCGCGTAGTACTCGGCGCCTAGCTTCCTTGCCGAGTACTCCAACATCTTCGTGAGAGTGCGGTCAGGCCTGGGCGTGATCCTCCTGGCGAAGTATTGGTCGAGGGTACCTCCTTTGTATCCGGCTNNGCACCAAGCATGATTAGCTCCTCTACGACGATGGCAGTGGACGGTCCGCCAATCCCGTGACAGGCGACGGTAAGCGTCTGCCCCTTGTATTCGCCAGTGTAGGTCAGGAGCCCCCTGTTCTCGCTCACCATTCTCCGCCCCTTCAGAAGGCCCGAGAGCTGGACCACGCGCGCAGGGTCTCCAGAGATGACGACTCTCCTGGCAACGTCGCCTGGCCTTGCTTTGATGTGCTGGGGGCCCAACTAGTCAGACCTGCTGCCGGCGCTCGAGCTCGGCTGGTTGCTATAAGGTCGCGACTTCCAGTGCGCTCGTCAGAAGCTCCGGCGGGGTCGAGCAGATTCCCGTTGCCGGAATCTTATCAGTTTCGTGTCAGCGGTCGACCTCGTCGCGTGAAGCCGCCAACGCTTATTATCCAACCCCGAAGAGCCTGCGTGAAGGCTGTTCCATGTTTCTGGCCAAGACTGCTACTGCCAACGAGTGGAAAGCGATTGCCGCTGCCGTCAAGACCCTTGTCGAGGAGGCCACGTTCGAGGCGAACGGCGAGGCCCTGACTTTCAGGGCCATGGACCCTTCCCACGTCGCTCTTGTCGACCTGGCGCTGCCGAATTCGAGTTTCTCCTCGTTTGAGTGTGACAAGCCTTTCAAGTTCTCCGTGCGCGTCGAGGACCTGGTGAAGCTGGTTGGAAGATCCGACGCGAAGGACAGCGTGGAGATTTCGAGCACCGAAGAAGACGCCATAGCGGTCAAGCTGAGCAACGGCTACAAGCGCGAGTTCACCATTCATCTTATCGAGAGCACGGCGGGGGCGGCCCCTCTCCCCAAGCTCGAGTTCGACACCAAGGCCTCCCTGACGAAGGCCATCCTCGAAAAGGTGCTCGGGGACATATCGGTGGTGTCGGACCAGGTCACCATCCAGGCAGCCAAGGACAAGCTCACATTCTCGGGCAAGTCTGACGTCGGGAAGGCGGAAATCGCCCTGGCGAAGAACGACGCTGACGTGCTGGAGCTGAACGTGGGAGCCGAGAGCAGAGCGACATATTCCATTGACTACATCTCAGGAATCCTGAAGGCGCTCGGAGGAGTCACAGACACCGTCCAGCTGGAGTTCAGCACCAAGAAGCCGATTCGCCTTGAGATGAAGCTGAACGATCAGGGAGCGAAGCTCTGGTACTTCCTGGCTCCGCGTGTAAGCGATTAGAGGGCGCGACCCAATCCGTAAATGTCATACAGGGGACAAAACGCCATAGCAAGCGTGACAGGAGAACCGAAGCGTCTTGCGTGTCTCGTCCTGCTGCCGCTGCTGTTCCAGGCTCCCTCCCTTGCAGGCCAGGGGCTGAAGCACGCTCAGCCGTCTTCGCAGTTTCCCTTCATACTCCCGTCGGGGTATTTCGCCTACTTCCCCGTCGACGCTTTTGTGGCCGGGACCGTCGTCCACTACTCTCTCATCAGCAACACCAGCGTCTCCACGGCGTTCATGACTGAGGTGCAGTTCCAGGATTTCAACAGCAGCAACGGGCTGGTGTCGAATTCCATAGCCTATCAGAACGGGACCGCGAGCGATAGGACCCTCAGGGTGTCCCCCGGCTCTTACGACGTCCTCGTTTACGCGTATGGCAGGACTGCGAACGCGAGTCTGGACCTGACAGTCCTGCCGAACAACCCGCTCAGCTTCGGTCCCCTGCTCTCGCCCGAGCCCGTGGGAATCGCGTCGTATGGCATCACGAACAGGTCCGGGATAGACGCGCCCTACGAGGTGGCATCCTCTGACGTAATCGGCGTGGCAGATGTGTCGTCGATGGCCGCGTATAATTCCACGGCCGGCTCTGTCGGAGCGAACCCGTCCGGGGTGACCCTGCAGCTGAACTCGGTGCTCGTTGTCGACGAGAAGGGAGGCTCGACCCAGGCCTACTGGTGCCAGAACACGCCAGATTTCGTGACAGCTGCGTCTCAGGTCGCCCTGGCAGACAACGTCTGGAACTACAGCGCCAGCGGCTTTCTTTCGAACGACTCGATTACTTCGCAGGGCGGGGGAGGCTACGTCTCAACGTTCCAGCAGAACGGGAACGCCGAGTACTTCTACGCCTACAGTGAAAGCAACGCGACCTACTCTCTCCCCCTCGGAATGGTGCTATTGATCAACGCGACTGCCAGGCCCGGGACGGGAGTACTCGTCCAGTTCGGGGCGTGGATGACCGGCGG
>DAEE01000046.1:23182-24218 GCA_002495205.1 Thaumarchaeota archaeon UBA183
GACAACCTGATGGTGAGTTATCTGGGGAATGGAGGTGCGAGCGTTTCCGTCGGCCCGCCGAACTACGACTACCTGGGCGCTGCTTCGGGGACCTTTTCGCTTGCGTCCGTTGAAGGTTCCCTTGGGGTCACCGGCACCCCCACCAACTCCTCGACGACGTCCTCCTCGATCACCGAAGGGACCGCCACAACCTCCTCCACGGCCAGTTCCGCCCCCAGCTCTGGAGGCGGGATTCCGGACTTCGCGTTTCAATCCGCGTCCGTGGCCGTCTTCGTCGCGGTCGTGGTGGTCTCGTATCTCGTGGTAAGGCGGCCGTGGGTCAAGAAGGAATCGTCCACGACAACGGAATGATAACACGGGCAGTCAAGAACACCCAGGGCAGCACAGCCGCGTTGGCGCTCCTGTTGGTCCTCGGCTGGTCAATCCCTGCCCGGGCGTCTGGCGCTGTAACTTGAGAGGTTGGGCCGGACCAAGCTTAAAAGCACGAGTGAAAGCGGGGGCAATCCGCTTCGTGAGACAATGAAATTTCCCAAGGAAATCCGGACGAATTGCCCGTGGTGTGGGAAGCACACGGTGCACTCTGTAGCCCTCTACAAGAGGGGGAAGGAGCGCGCAGGCTCCTGGGGAGCACGGAGGCAAGCCGGAAGGAAGAGAGGCTACGGGGGCCAGAAGTTCCCCGAGCTGATAAGGACGGCCAAGACCACGAAGAAGGCGACCCTCCGTCTCAAGTGCAAGGAGTGCAACCGAGAAGTGATGCGTGACGGGATCAGGCTGAGGAAGGCGGAGATTGCCGCATGAAGCGCGAGCGCGAACCCATTCCGAAGACCAGAAGCGCGTTCATCCTCGTGAAGTGCCCTGACTGCGGCGAGGAGAGAGTCCTCTTCTCCAACTCGGCGAAGGATATAGGGTGCAGGGGATGCGGCAGGAAGCTCGCAGAGAGCAGAGGCGGCAAGTCCATAGTTCTCGCCACCTTCGTGAAGCGCCTGGGCTAAACGACAAATACCACGCGCGGAGGCGCACCCAAGATGAGCGCAGA
>DAEE01000046.1:24411-25802 GCA_002495205.1 Thaumarchaeota archaeon UBA183
GAGGAGAGGGCCGTTGCCATCATTGAAGCAGTCAAGAAGAAGCTCGGCTTCGACGACCCGCACGAGAGGGAACTGAGACGCAGGCTGGAGGAGGAATTCGGGAGCCTGTACACCGCCCTCGAGGCGGCTTCCCGGAAGGGGGAGAAGGCGCTGGCGCCTCTGGCGCTGCCGGAGAAGGAAGCCAAGGCGGTCGCAGAGACGGCCTCGGAGAAGATAGTCCCTCCGAAGTACGAGGTCGGCGCCCTCGTGGAGGTGTCGTCAAGGTCCCCAGAAGGGATCGAGCAGGTCAAGAAGACCCTGATGGCCGCTGCCAGCGCTCCTTCGGCCGAAGTTCACATCAGCTATGCCGGTGCCCCCCGCTACAGGGTGAGGATCACCGCCGACGACTACAAGCAGGCGGAGAAGGCGCTCGACGGAGTCTTAGAGAAGATCAAAGACGGCGTTGGCAAGCACGACGCCTTCAGCTTCAAGCGCGAGATTTCGAGGAAGTACGGCGGCTCGGCTTGATACAGGGCCTGCGGGCCCTCTGAGTGCAGGTTCTCCGAGAGCACCCGAGGCGCGGAGGGGCCGGGTCAGCTGCTCGGGTGCTCGTTGCCGAAGCTGCCGAACCCGAACCCCAGCCGACCGAAGTTCCGAATAGCGGTGGGGCTCGGAGTACCCAGGCGTAATCGGGGTCGCCCTGGACTCGGCCGAGTTGCGATTTTTACAAACTTAAATAGAATATTCTACTCGGTATAACATCGCATGGCTGAAGCTCCTCCCAAGGGATTCGGTCTTTCCCTGGCGGTTGCCATCGTCGCGCTGTTCGTCGCTGTAGGTGCGGTCGCTTTTGCTTACGTTGGTACCAACGGGCAAGTCACGAGCTTGCAGGGTCAGGTCAGCACGCTGCAGACTCAGGTCGCAAACCTGCCGAGCAGTCTTCAGCTGGTGAACCAGCCACCTCAGACGAGGAACATCCTCGTCGAATGGGAGGCGACGCTTCCCTCGCAGCAGGACAGGTGGCTTCCGCAGATGTTGGTAGTCAACCAAGGGGACACCATCCACTTGACTGTCGAAAGCAATGACACAGACGGCGCCCACACATGGACCATTGAGGCGCCCACCGGCCCCAACGGCGCACTCCAGCTGACGCAGCTGAACGTTTCGGCGGTCGGCCAGTGGAAGTACTTCCCGCCGCTAGAAGCAGGGCCCCAGTTCGGATCGAAGATCACGGGCGGGGCCACTGGATGCGTGACTATGGACCAGAACGTGTCGTGTAACACGACTGGTGGCTGCTCGATCAATGGTGGACCCATAGGCGCTTGCACTGGATCGTTCCTGCTCGGCGCCAATGCGACAGAGACAGCCTCCATCCAGGCTTCAGTCACGTTTGGGCCGTTGACAGTGCCTGG
>DAEE01000046.1:25863-26352 GCA_002495205.1 Thaumarchaeota archaeon UBA183
ACCATGAACGGATGGTCGGTGCAGTGATAGATGTACTTCCCAGTCTTGTCGAAGGCGCATGTGAAAGCCATCGGCCCCATCGTGAACGTAACGGTCTGGCCCACTGTGATGTTCAAGGCCGACGGGAAGAAGCCCTTGTACGATCCGATGACTGTGATCGCGCCGTTGCGTCCAGGAACGCATCCGCTGTCGCCGTTCAAGTAGGGCGATTGTGCCACGGCAGTCGTTGGGGGGGTCGTCGGGCCAGCTCCCTGAGTAGCGGCAGAACTAGCGCTACTCGAAGGGTTTGTGGTCGCCGTCAAGAGAGAAGCGGCCGAATCCGAACCGCTCAGTTCGGCTGGTGGCCCCGACCTTGCAAGTGCCGCCGCGCCTATGACCAGTATGACGGCCAGTATCGCCACTGAGGATGCTGCTGTGCGGCTGACCACTGAAGCGGGGACTGATTCGGACCTAAAGAACTTTGCACGGTACGCGGAGTCGGTGCAGGAA
>DAEE01000046.1:26421-27034 GCA_002495205.1 Thaumarchaeota archaeon UBA183
CGTCCAGCCCATAGTTTTGAAGAGCCTTATGCTGAAGTGCACCCAGTGTGGTAGGTACACCCTGTCGGAGAAGTGCCCGAGCTGCGGAGGGAAGGCTGTGACTGTCCATCCGGCGAGGTATTCCCCTGACGACAGGTACGCCAGGTACAGGAGCCCGATGGCCTACGGAAGCGAGGCTCAGTAGACTACCTGATAGAGAAGTATCGTGTTGAAGCACTGAAGGGCCGAGTCGCCCGGACAGGGGGACTGGCCTGCTTCCGCTGCGGCCAGGCTGGGCGAGACGTAGGCCAGCTTGAACAGCGACGTGCTGTTCGCCGGGAAGTTGTAGCTGCTCGGGTAGGTGAACGCCTCAATGGGCGGAGCTCCGTTGGAGCCGTAGGTGTATTGCGTCGCGAACTGTATCGAACTGCTGGTCCCAGAGCCGGAGGAGTATAGGTACCCCGCCAGCTTGAAAGGCAGCAACTGGCCGAACAGGCTGTTCGTCATAGCGTAGGGCGTGAGGTTGAAGTCGTCTGCACTGGTGCAGGCCTGGCCGGCTGACGTTAGCTCGTTGGGGGTGTTGCCGGGGCACTCTAGGTACTTCGACTCCGTCAGGTTGCCGATGCGAATGAAC
>DAEE01000015.1:0-5390 GCA_002495205.1 Thaumarchaeota archaeon UBA183
ACCAACGGGTACACGAACAGCTTTAGAGGGGAGCTGCGCCTCAACGTTGGGAAATATGGCCGTCTTGAGGTCCTAGAGGCCTAAAGTTCTAAAGACCTAGGCAGCGCGCAATCCCGGGTTCAGCTTGGGTACCGGAGGTTTGTTCCTTAGGAAGCTCAGGGCGAGGGTCGCCGACGAACCTACGGGGTTCGTGTGGGTTGAGAAGGGGAAGCTCGCGGGGTCAGGCTATCCGGCTTCCAAGTCCCAGGTGGAATGGCTGGTCAGGTCGGGCGTCAGCAGCATCCTCACGCTGACCGTCGAGCCCCTCCCGCCCGAGTTCACTGCTGGGCTGGGCCTCACCATCGGTCATGTCGGGATGCAAGACCACGAGCCCCCCAGCCTGGAAGCCATGGCCAAGGCTGTGGATTTCATCGAGCAGCAGAGAGGAGCAGGCAGGACGGTGCTGGTTCACTGTCTCGCGGGCGAAGGGAGGACTGGCTGCGTGCTTGCCGCCTACTTGGTCAGGGCGAGGAGAATGGGCCCAGACGAAGCCATGACCGAGATCAGGAGAGCGAAGGGGCAGTTTGTAGAGAGCCGCCAAGAAAGTGCGGTACGTGAGTTCGCAGCCCGAGAGCTGGCGCGCTGATAGCGTTTCGGTTCTGTTGTGGTGGGCGGGCCTATGCGGCGAGGGTGCTCCGCGGCCCAGTGACCTTCCTAGAGGCCAGATAGGCTATCGCCAGAATCCCAGCAAGCGCGAGTATGCCCACAGCGGCGAATGGGAACTCGGGAACGCTGCCTACCTGCCCGGTGCTGCTGCTCGTGGATTGTGTTGTCGAGCTCCCTGTGGAGCTCACCAAACTGGACTGGGTCGTGGCCGACTGCGTAGTCGTGGAAGTCGGAGGCGAAGTCGTGGTGGAGCTTGAAGCCGAGGACGTTGAGGTAGCGAGACTCGAGGAGGACGAACTGGAACTGGAGGAGGATGAGACAGAAGTCGAGGAGGATGTGGAAGTGGTGGAGGTTGAAGACGCGCTGAGCACCACGACGGTGCCTTTCATGTAATTGTGTATGCTACAGTGGTAGCTGAAGGTCCCCGCGGTGGTGAACGTATGAGTGAACGTCGAACCCGGAGTAAGAGAGCCTCCGAAAGAGTTGTCGTTGGCGGTGACAGTGTGTGTGACGCCGTCGTTGTTGGTCCAGGTGACCGTGTTGTTCACCCCGATTACGACGGTCATGTTGCTGGGGTTGAAGGAGAAGTTCTTGATGCTGACGTTGACCGTGCTCTGGGCAGTCGCCACGGGGGCGGATGAGATGGCGAAGAGGCCAGCGACGGCAAGCACCGCGACCACGAGCGCCAGCCCGAGGCCGCGCTTCGCGGGCATCTGAACTTCTATGGCACGCACTGTCAATTTTGGTCCTGGCCGGAACTTCGGCCCTGACGATATGAACGTTCTTCCAAATCACCTCCAAATTCCAGAGCCTGATGGCTCCGGCAGGTGCTGATCAGAGGGTGACCCTGAGCAGGATGAGCAGCCCCGCGAACTCGAAGACCGCGATTGCGGCGAAGTAGGGGGACAGCTGCCAGTTGTAGTAGTCGTTCAGGAAGCCGCAGATGTAAGCCATCCCGGAGTTCTGCGCCACGAGGAGGCCCGAGAATATCATGAGGCCGTAGGTGTAGCCGGCGTGAGTCTTGGAGGCCATCCTGGCGTAGACGTAGAGCAGCCCCGCGAGCAGTATCACGTTCACGAAGGACATGCCTGTCGCTACCGTTGCGTATGCATCCATGTGCGGATGCGCGAATTTGCGCCTGACGGCTATTAACCGTTTTTCCAAATCCCGATTGCGCTCTCAACTCCTAAATAGAAACCACGTGCCGGGACGCCAAATGGAAGAGGACCCGGAGCTCCGCAGGACCCTCTGGTTCCTCCTCGGAGGGAAGCGGGGCGGCGAGAACAGGGCGAGGATAATCTGGAGCCTGCGTGCGAAGCCGAGCAACATCAACCAGCTGGCGACGGAGCTCGACCTACAGTACAAGGCGGTCCAGCACCACATCAGGATCCTGGTCACCAGCTCGCTGCTGACGCCGTCGGGAGAAGGGTACGGCGCCGTCTACCTCCTCACTCAGTGGTTCGAGCACCACTTCCAGGAGTTCGAGAGAATCAGCTCGAAGCTTGGATTCGGCGGAGGGTCTTCGCAGTCGGTGCCGCCCGAATCAGGGCCCTAGCGTGGTCTCTGCTTGGCGGGGTGTCTCTCCAAGAACCTCAGGACCCGCTTCATGAAAGCGTCCCTCTCCTCCCAGAAGGGAAGGTGGGAGCTGCGGGAGAAGGTCGTCAGCTCTGACCCTCGGATGTGCTCGTGGATCTGCATCGCGACCAGAGGAGAGACCTCGTCGTACCTGCCGCCCAGAACGAGGGTGGGGACCCTGATCGTCCTCAGCCGATCGGTCACGTCCCAGTACCGCGTGTTCCCTATTATCGTGAACTCGTTAGGTCCGTTCATGGTGCCGTAGACAGGCTTGCTGATGTGGTCCAGGGAGTAGGCCACCTCCGCTGGCCAGGGGTCGAGCCTGCAGAGGTGCTTGTTGTAGAACACCATGACCGCCTTGAGGTACTCGGGGTTCTCGTAGTCCCCCTCGGCCTCGTACTTCGCCAGCTTCTCCTGGACGTCCGGGGGGAGTCCCCGCTTCATCCTCTCCATCTCTCTGACAGTGAGAGGGACGCTGTGCAGTCCCCCGACGGTGGTCATGGTGGTCATGTTCCTCTGGTACTTCAAGGCGTAGGCGATGGCGAGCATCCCTCCCCAGCTTGACCCGATGACGTGCGGCCTACCAAGCCTCATCCTCCTCCTGAACGCCTCGACCTCCTCCACGTAGCGCTCGGGAACGAACAGGGTGGTGTTCTTCGGGACCTCGGAGCGGCCGCAGCCGAGCTGGTCGTAGAAGGTGACCCTGTAACCGCGGTCGGCGAGGTCGGCCATCGAAAGCAGGTAGTCGTGGGTCGCGCCTGGGCCTCCGTGGAGGCAGAGTATCTCCCCCACGGTGGGAGCGCCGAACTGCCTGTAGAAGAGATTGAAGCCAAGGACGGAGACGTACCCCTCCTTCTTCTCCACGGTCCCTCGGGGCGCTGAGCCGCAATAAGGGTTTGCGAACGGCGCGCAGTGGGCGGCCAGCCAGGGTCTAGGTCTCGAACGTTGAGGGGTGGACCAGGTTCAGCTCCGGCTTGCAGACCTTACAGCGCTTCGCCCCGAACTCGTGGGCTGCGGTTGCGATGCTGTCGACCCAGAAGTAGCTCCCCTCTTTGCGTTCCTTGATGGTGACCTTCAGATTGAAGCTCTCCGTCTTGACACACTTCGAGTTTACTTTGTGTATGATGGCCTCGCGGTTGCTGTCGGTGATTACGAGATAACCCTCGTCGGCGAGTCGGACCCTGCGGAGGTCGTCGAAGGTCAGAATCTCCTTCGGTTCGGCCATATTTTGGGCCCGGCCGTCCCCACTGAAATAGCTGTCCCGGCGGGAGAGGCGTGGCCTAGACGGGGACGCCCATCATCTTGTAGGCTTCCGTTAGGTTTGGCCTGATCCTAGTCCTGGTCTCGTCGTAGTGGTTCCTCCCCTCGGGGTCGATGATCACCGTCAGCGGCCCGAAGTCTTCCACTTCGAGAATCCACATCGCCTCAGGGGACCCCAGGTCAAGCCACTCGACCCCCTTCACTTTCCTGATGGACTTGGCCGCCAGGGCGCCGGCCCCTCCGGTGTAGATGGCATAGGCAGCCCCTAGCCTCTTGCACGCCTCCGCAGTTTTGGCTCCCATCCCTCCCTTACCCACTATCACCTTGGCACCGGTCTTCTCGAGGAATTCCGCTTCATAGGTCTCCAGCCTCGTGGATGTGGTTGGCCCCGCCGAGTACACCTTCCACTCGTCTCCTACCTTCTTGACAATGGGCCCCATGTGGTAGACCGCCAGGCCCCGGAGGTCGATTGGAAGTTTCTCTCCCTTGTTCAGGAGCTCCAAGGCGCGCCTGTGGCCGGCGTCCCTGGCAGTGACCACGGTGCCCGTCAGGAACAGGACGTCCCCTATGCGAAGCTTCCTGACCTCTTCTCCCATGGGCGAGGTGAAGTGGTACTCTGCCAACTATGCGCCCCTCCTGTTCAGGAACGGATGGGTCGTGAACTCCACGTTCCCCTTCGAGTCAATCTTCATAGTGCTCTTCCTATCCTCCCAGCAGACCGTCGCCACGCCTACTGCGAAGGAGGCCGGGTGGCGGTTGACCGCGTCTATGTGGACGTCCAGCGCGGTCGTCGAGCCTCCCACCCCGTGTGGCCCCCAGCCGAGCTTGTTTATCGCCTGCAGGAGCGACACCTCGATCTTGGATATCTCAGGGTCAGGGTTGCGCTGGCCGATGTCCGCCAGCAGCGCTCTCTTGGCGAGCTTCATCGCTATGTCCGCTGTCGGGCCAAGTCCGATGCCCACAACGACAGGAGGACAGGGCTTGGGGCCCTGCTCGAATATGTCGTCGAGCACGAGCTTGTAGACCCCTTTCATCCCTTCCGCAGGGGGTATCACCTTCGCCAGGCTCGGAGCCTCGCTCCCCCCTCCCTTCAGCACTACCGTGACCTCGGCGTCAGCGCCTGGGACCAGTTCCCATTCGATCCAGGGAATCCTGTCGGCCGTGTTGTTGCCGGAGTTCTTGCCCGTGAAGATGCTCACTGAATTCGGCCGGAGAGGTACGTCGGCCGTGGCCTTCACTGTGGCGTTCCTTAGGATCTCCTCAAGCTTCCCCAGGTACGCGAACCTGTCGCCTGCCTTGACGTAGAATATCACTGTGCCAGTATCTTGGCAGGAAGGCCGGCCCTCCGCCTCGGCCACGTCCAGATTCTTCAGCATGGAGCCGATGACCTTCTTTGCCAGCTCCGTGGACTCGTTCTGTTGCGCTTCCTTCAGCGCCTGCTTGACGTCGGGAGGAAGGTAGATCGCCGCCGCGGAGATGAGGCGGGCAGCAGCGTCGGTCAACCTCGCCTCGGCTGTCACCGCCTGCTGGCTCATGGTTTTTGTCCCCTCGGATATGGGTTATACGACCTGCCCCTAAACTGGCAGGCCATTCGGGGAGATTTACGCCGGCGTCTGATCGCTTCTTTGCGAGCCGCTACGGGCCGCCGGTCACCCGGAGTCGGGAGTCCACGACCATTGCCCCCTTGCCTTCCGGAAGCACCATCAGAGGATTGAGGTCCAGCTCGGCGACTTCGGGGATTTCCTCCACCATCTGGCCGATACGGAGAATGGTCTCCCCGAGGGCCCCGGCGTCGTACCGCGCCCCACCCCGGTAGCCTTCGAGGAGCTGATGGGTCTTGAGGGACCGGACCATCCTCTCCGCGTCCTGCCTCGTGAGAGGAGGGAGGCCGACGGAGACGTCCTTGACCA
>DAEE01000015.1:5486-9054 GCA_002495205.1 Thaumarchaeota archaeon UBA183
GCAAGCCCGACTTCGACTGCTCCCGCATCGGTCTTGTGTAGAAGGCCTGGGGCGACAGCCTTGAGAGCGACCTTCCCCGGAAAGCCGCGCGCCGCTTCTGCGGCCCCTTCTTCGTTCCCTACCTGCTCCGACCTTACGGTTGAAATCCCGAAGCACTTCAGAATCGCCTCGGTGTCTGCAGCCGTAAGCCACTCCTCTCTGGAACGGAGCGCCTTCGCCACGATAGAGGCGGCCTGTGTTCTGTTTACAGCGAACCTCGGCGGGAGGCTGCGTGGAGCCTTTAGCCATCTGCCGTAGTCTGTCACCCGTGCCAGAGCCTGCACCGCAAGCTCCGGGAATGGGTACGATGGGATCCTGATGGTGCCGTCGGAGAGCTGCCCGGAGACTCCCTTGGTGGCCATGAAGGTGCTTACGACTGGGAGCTTCCTGGGCATCCCTCTCACCGCCCGCAGGATTTCGTCAGCCATCTCCTGGGGCCTCTCGGCCAGCGGAGGGATGAAAATGACGATGAGGCTGTCGACTTCCTGGCTCTCGGACATCGTCTGGATTGCCCGGGCGAAGTCGGCGGGGGTCGCCGCCCCGCTCATGTCCACGGGGTTCTTCGTGCCGGCGATGGGGAGAAGGAATTTCCTGAGCCGAGACTGAACATCGGGAGACAGTTCGGGGACCTTCAGTCCCATGCTTTCGCAGGCGTCGGCCGCGAGGATTCCCGCCCCTCCTGCGTTGGTGACTATCGCAACCCTGTCTCCCTCCGGCACGGGCTGGGTCGACAGGAGGGCGGCCACGTCGAACATCTCGTCGAGGGAGTCTGTCCTGATGACCCCCGACTGCCTGAAGAGGGCGTCGACCGTGATGTCAGACGCGGCCACGAGCGCCCCCGTGTGCGACTGAGTCGCCCTGAAGCCGGCACTAGAGCGGCCGCTCTTCACCGCGACGATAGGCTTCCTCATCGTGATTCTCTTCGCCAGCTTCGCGAACCTTCCGGGGTCGCCGAAGGACTCGATGTACAGCAGGATCACGTCGACGTTGTCGTTGGTCTCCCAGTACTGCACGATGTCGTTGCCCGAGACATCCGCCCTGTTGCCTGCGGAAACGAACTCGGAGAGGCCAATCCCCAGTCTGTCTGCGAGGTCGATGACTGCAACGCCCAGCGCCCCCGACTGGGACCAGAACCCGATTCGCCCGGGTATCGCCTGGTACGGAGCAAACTGCCCGTTGAGGTTCACGTTAGGGTCGGTGTTGATGATTCCCATACAGTTCGGCCCGATCATGCGCATGCCCGATTCCCTGCAGACTCGGACGAGCTCCTGCTGCAGCGCTGCCCCTTCTGCCCCCGTCTCCGCGAAGCCCGACGAAATCACGACCAGGGCGTGGACCCCCTTCTGGGCGCACTCCTTTGCCACCGTGACGACAGCGCTCGCAGGGACTACGATGAAAGCCAGGTCCACTGGGCCTGGGCACTTCAGTATGGAATCGTAGGCGGCCACGGACTGGACTACAGTGGCATGTCTGTTCACAGGATACACCGGGCCGTTGAAGTCTGCGTCGATGAGGTTGCGGAAGAGCTCTCCGCCGATCGTCCCTTTTTCCCGGGACGCGCCAATCACGGCTACGCTCCGGGGCCTGAAGAAGTGCTTGACCAGGGCGACCCCGGCCTCCACGTCGCCGTGGCCCTGGGTGCCTGCAGCTGAGCCGCCATTTGGGGGTCGCGACATTGCTGAGCTCTTTGAGGACCGGCCGGCGTTGCTATAAACGCACTCGGTGCTTTTCCGGCTTGTGTGGTAGGACAGGTGCCGGGACCGAACTCGAAGTGCGGGGGTGGGATTCGAATTCTAAATGTAATGCACAAAGCGCGCTTGGCTCAAGTCCACTCCCGCTGCAAAATACCGTAAATCATCGTGTCGCGCCACTCGCCTCGTACGGGGAAATCCTCCCTCAGATGGCCCTCGAGCGTCATTCCCGCCTTCTCTAGGACCCGGTTGGATTGAACATTGGAAGGATCACACAGGGCTGTAATCCTGTGCAGGGCAAGTCGAGAGAATCCGAAATCGAGCAGAGCTTGGGCTGTCTCGGTACCATACCCTCTGCCCCAGTACGCTCTGTTGAGGCAGTATCCAATGACACCGTCCTTGCGAGCGGGGCGCTTCTCGATTCCGCAGCCGCCTATCAGTTCGCCTTTGGTCCTAAGCGTGATTGCGAGTTCATAGCGGGCCCTAGGCCTCGAAGACCTGTGCGCGATTGCACGACGAATGAAATTCTTGGTGTCCGATTCGGAATTCGGTCCCCAATCCATGTACCTCACTGTCTCGGGGTCCGACGCATAGGCGTGCACAGCGTGCCAATCTGAAGTTTGAAGTTCTCTGATCAGCAATCGTTTGGTAGCTATGGAAGTCGTTCTAGACCCACCGAACCATCGAGAGGACGCTAGTGCTTAACTGTCTTTCTCGGTCTTTTCAGCCCCCGCTCATTGGCTGAGAAGAAATCAGTGCTTTGAACTCTACATATAGTGCGGGGGGTGGGATTCGAACCCACGAACCCCTAAGGGATGGGAGCCTCAGTCCCACGCCGTTGACCATGCTGGGCGACCCCCGCGCAATTTCCGGCCCTCACGTCTGATTCTAAAAACCCTCCTAACCCTTAATGGCCCATTGTGATGTGCGAGGACGCCGTGCCCTCGCGCGCCTCGAGTTCAAGCTACTCGATGGTTCTCGGCCTCCGCTGCGTGAGCTGCGGCAGGAAGTTTGGCGCCGAGCGCCCAATCAACACTTGCACGAGTTGTGGCTCGATGCTCAGTTGCGAGTACGATTTGGAGAAAGCGAAGGAGCAGTTCGTCCCGTCCGCCATTAAGGGGCGGGAGAAGAGCCTGTGGCGCTATCGGGAGGTGCTCCCGGTCCTCGACCCCGCGAACGTCTGCAGCCTGGGGGAAGGCTTCACCCCTCTGCTGGGGCTGAAGAACGGCGTGCTGATGAAGGACGACGGGCAGATACCCACCGGGACCTTCAAGGCGAGAGGGATGGCAGTCGCCGTTTCCAAGGCGAAGGAGCTGGGACTGAAGAAGCTCGTCGTCCCCTCCGCGGGGAACGCGGGCGCGGCGCTCGCCTGCTACGCAGCCAGGGCGGGCCTTGCGGCCAAGGTGTTCATCCCGCGCGAGACCCCAGAGCTGATCATCAAGGAATGCAGCGTCTACGGAGCCGAAGTGATTCTAGTGGAGGGGAACATTAGTGATGCGGGCGCGAAGATGAGGGAGGACATGGGCGGATACTTCGACATGTCGACGCTGAAGGAGCCGTACAGGCTCGAGGGGAAGAAGACCATGGGGTACGAGATCGCCGAGCAGACAGGGTTCGAGCTGCCGGATGTGATTCTGTATCCCACAGGGGGCGGCACGGGCCTGATAGGGATGTGGAAGGCGTTCGACGAGATGGAGAGGCTCGGGTGGATAGGAAAAGAAAGGCCGAGAATGTTCTCCGTGCAATCTGATGCTTGCGCGCCTGTGGTGAAGGCGTTTTCCGCAGGGAAGGAGTCCACGGACCCGTCTTTCCCCGACGGCATCACGGTCGCGGCGGGG
>DAEE01000013.1:0-7431 GCA_002495205.1 Thaumarchaeota archaeon UBA183
GTGTCTGCGACCTCGAAGGTGCCGTGGGGGAGCTCCTTCAGCCTGAGCTTGGTCAGCTTCTCGCCCTTCTCCTGGATTCGCTCCATGGCCTCCAGGACCGTTTCGACCCCGTACTTCTTGCAGATGTCTTCGATTCTCTTCGCCCCCACCCTCAGCGAAGCCGCGTGGGCCTCCATGTCTCCGAGGGTCATGTCTGGGGTCCTGACGTTGGCCCTGATCATGTCGACCATCGCCTGGACGACCTTGCCCTTCTCGAAGAGCTTGATCGGGGGGAAGATCATGCCTTCCTGGTATATCTCAGTGGAGTCGGAGGTCCAGCTCCCGAAGTGCATGCCGCCGACCTCGCTCCAGTGCCCCTTGATGGCTGAGAACGCGACTATGCGCCCGCTGACGAAGACGGGCATGATCAGGTTGACGTCGTTGAGGTGGGTCCCGCTGCTGTATGGGACATTGACTATGCATACGTCCCCCGGCGAGAAGCCGTCCTTCCCGAACTTCTTGATGCAGTCCTGGACTGCCAGGTCCAGGGTTCCCAGGAAGCCAGGCACCCCGTTTGCCTGGGCGACGAGCAGGCCGTCGGCGTCCGTGAGGCCTGCGGCGTAGTCGAGGACCTCGTAGATGACGGGGCTCTTGCTCGCCCTCCCGAAGGCGGAGAACGTCTCTTCGGCGGAGGCGATCAGGTTGCTTTCTATTATGTCGAGGGTGAAGTCTGATATCTTTGGCAACTCTCTACACCTCCAAGACTAGGTTCCCGTACTTGTCGTTGGTCATGAGATTCCCCTTCTTGAGTATCGTCGTCGAAGTCGGCTCCTCGATGATTGCAGGCCCCCGTATCTTCGCTCCTATCGGTATTGATTCCCTCGAGTAGACGGGGAGGCGCTTGAAGCCGGACTCGTCAAGGTACACCGACCTGCTCTTGACCGGCTTCGCCCTCTTGTTCCTTGAAGCTTTCACCGGCCTCGGAGGGTGTTTCTTGACCTTCCCGAAGGCGACGATGCGGATGCTTACCACTTCCGTCGGGTCCGTCAGGTTGAACGTGTAGGCCTTGTAGTGCAGCGCCTGGAACCTCTTGTGTATCAGGGGGAGGGACCCGGCGCCCGTGACTTCGGTTGGGACCGGCGTCGAGATGGTGTGCTCCTGTCCCCTGTACCGGATGTCGAAGAAGGCATCGAACTTCATGTCCTTCCCCTGGATGCCCTCGAGCTCCAGCTGCTTCGTGGCCTCCTCCTTCATGTCGTTCAGGATGGCCTGAAGCTCCTTCAGGTTGCCCGGCTCAAGGCCGATGACCTTCGTGCGGATGAAGTCGTGCCTGAGGTCGGTCATCAGCATCCCCCAGGCCGAGAAGACTCCGGGGACCCTTGGAACTATGACCTTCTCGATGCCCAGTTCCTCGGCAAGAGACACAGCGAACATCGGCCCTCCGCCTCCGAAGGCCACCATGGCGAAGTCCCTCGGGTCATAGCCGCGGCGCACGGACACAAGCTTGATGGCGTTGACCATGTTCGCTGTCGCGATCTCGATGGCGCCTATGGCCGCATCTATCGGCTTCATGTGCAGCCTCGCGGCCACCTTCGCGTACGCCTTCTCTGAGAGTTCCGGCTTCAGCTTGATTTCCCCGCCCAGGAAGTAGTTCGGGTCAATGACCCCTGTCAGGACGAACGCGTCTGTGAGGGTGGGCTCAGTCCCTCCCTTGTCCTCGCATGCAGGGCCGGGGTCGGCTCCCGCGCTGTGGGGCCCGACCTTGAGCGAACCGAGTTCGTCCACCCAGGCAATGCTCCCTCCACCTGCCCCTATCTCCACTATGTCCACCACGGGGACCTTGACGGGGTAGCCGGAGAAGAACTGGTTGCGCCCGATGTGGTACTCGGTGTTAATCTTCATCCTCCCGGAGTCTATCAGGGACGTCTTGGCGGTTGTCCCGCCGACGTCGAAGGTGATTACGTTGGCCACACCGACCGTCTTCCCGATCACCTGGGCGCCTATGACCCCGCCTATTGGGCCCGATTCGACCTGATAGATCGGCGTCTTCCTTCCCTGCTCGAACGTAGACACGCCCCCGTTGCTCTGCATCACGTGGGCCCCCACCCTGGTGCCGAGCTTCCTGAGCTCGCTGTCCAGAGTCGTGAGGTACTGGTAGACCTTAGGCTGGACGAAGGCGTTCATGACTGCCGTGTTCATCCTCTCGTACTCGCGCCATTCCCTCGAGAGGTCGTGCGACATCGAGATGTACGGCGTCTTCACTTTGCCTCTGAGTATGTCGTAACACTCCAGCTCGTGCTTAGGGTTGGCGTAGGCGTTGTAGAACGCGATGGCTATCGCCTCGGCGCCATTCGTGTTGCAGGCATCGGCAATCTTCAGCACGTCGTCCTTGTTCAGGGGCCGCAGCTCTTCCCCGTCGTAGCCGACCCTTTCGTCCACCTCGTATCTGAAGCGCCTCGGAACGAACGGCTTCGGCTTCTCGTACAGCAGGTTGTAGATGTCGGTCCGGTTGGATCTCTGCAGCTCCAGGACATCGCGGAAGCCTTTGGTGGTGACCAGGATGGTCTTGGCCCCCTTCTTTTCCGTGAGTGAGTTTATCACCATGGTGGAGCCTGTGCCGATGAACCTGTTCATCTCCTCCCCCTTGATCCCGCTCCTGCGAACGACGTTGATTACTCCGGCTGCGTAGTTTTCGGGCGTCGTAGAATCCTTCACAAACGTGTACTCGCCCGTTTTCTCGTTGAGGCCGCAGAGGTCGGTGAATGTGCCACCGACGTCAATGGCAACTCTGACGGACAACTACAAACGCGCCCCACGACATCCATGACATTAATAAGAATCGTCCCGAAATTCTCCGAGAGAATCGCGACAGATTTCCTGGCCGCAGAAATCAATCCTATGCCGGCCGAGGCTCGGATTCCGAAGACCGACTCGCTAGACTTATCTTGATACGGGGAACGGTGGTTACCATGGCAAGGACAAGGTTCGCGCGGATAATCACGATGAAGGCCAAGGCGGGGAAAGGGAACGAGTTCCTGAAGAACTTCAGGGAGGGCGTAGCGTCCACCGCCGGCGAAATAAAGGGCATCAGGAGACTCTACCTCCTCCGCCCGGTGGGGAAGGTCGACGACTTCGTCGCCATCTCCTTCTGGGACGACGAGAAGGCTGCCGAGGAGTATGCCAAGAGCCCGACGAATGATACCTATGGGGACGCGCTGGCCTCGGTGCAGAAGGGCAGGGAGAAGGTGAAGAAGTACCACGTCGAGTTGCACGTCGTCGGCAAAGGGGTCGGCAGGGAAGGATAGGGCCCCTCTCGAGAATCGCGAATTGGAATCAAGTCCCAGCGAAGAGCTCCAGCAACAAAGCTAGCCATCTTCGGTCAACGCCGTGATCTTGGCCCGCTCCTCTAGTCGTGGAGCAGAATCGCCGAGAGCTACGGACTGTCTAGGAAGTCCTCCCACTGCTCTTCGTCGCTGACCTCGTCCTTCAGGAGGTCTTCGAAGATTTCGTGGGTGACGAGATCGGTGCCGCGGTACTTCTCAGCCATCTTGCTGTAGAAGGCTATGGCACACGCCTCGGCTTCCAGGACGTCCTTGATGACTCGCTGTAGGTCTGTCCGCTTGCTCGGCGGCTCCTTGAACCCGCACCCGCAGAACTTCAGGAGCTGAGCCGGGTGGGCCACTGGGCGCCCTCCAAGCTGGATGATCCTCTCGGCGAGCTTCCCGGCGTGGCCGAGCTCGTCTGCGGACTGCTCCTCAAGCACTGGTCGCAGAGTGTCTGCGTCCATCCCCTTGATCCACTTCGCCATGTACCAGTACTGGAAGTGCGCGAGCCACTCGTCAGAGTAGGCTGTGTTGAGGTCCTTGATGACTTCCTTGAGGTTTGCCTTTACGATCTCCTTTCCTTTCTTTCCCATGACGGAGTGGACTAGGCTTCGGCGTTTAACCTCTCAGGACGTTTCCTGAATTTGAGAGCCACGGGCGATCCAACCCGCTTTGAACAGTGGCCAATGAAGGGAAGGTCAGGGAATAGCCTCGACGGGCTTGACTTCGAACCCCGATTCCTTCAGGGCGGCTGAAACTGACCTGACCACGGCTGCCGCGTCGATGCCTTTCGCCCATTCGGTGATGTTCGAGACTGGTGGGCACCCCACGGGCGGGATGCAGAGGGCGTTCAGCCTGTCCAGGTCGGAATGAATCAGCAGCGTGCCGTGGACGAGGAGCGTGCGGACTGTGAACCGCGCGGCCATGCCAGAGACCTTGCGCCCCGAGACGTCTATCCTGTTTGGTGGGGCGAACCGGGCGTCGATGTTGTGTTCGGCCAGCGCCTTCACGATGTACTTCGAAGCCATGTCGAAGGCAGAGGTGGGAGATGGGAAGGTACCCGGGCTCCTCAGGAAGAAGCTCCAGTTCAGGTTGCCCTCGTCGTGGTAGACCACCCCTCCCCCCGTCGACCTGGTCAGGACAGGGATCTCCATCTTCGAAGCGACCTCCTGGCGGTACCAGCCGTACGCTGCGCTCCTCGCCTCTCCCCTGACAAGGCACTCTGAGTTCACCCAGAAGCGGGCCAGTTCGGAGAGGTCGCCGCTGTCGACCCGATTGAAGAGCTCGGTCTCGCGCCTCAGGTTGGCTGCCGGGTCCCGGGTCCGGTCGAAGCTGAGTAGGATCTCTCTTCCAGCCAAAGGTCCAATCGGTCGAGGCGCCGAAGCATTACTTATACGCCGAACGCATCTCCGTGGTGTGAAACTTTTACCGGCCCGTCGGACCCGGGAATGATGTTGGGACCGAAATCCTTGGCCGGGATGGGCAGCTTCTTCGAGCCTAAGAGCGTCGCCGTCGCTGGGGTGTCGGCTGACCCCGACAAGCTTGGCTCGATAATATTCTCCAACATGATCGAGAACTCGAAGAAGGGCATCCTGAGGGCGCCAGTTTATGCCCTGAACCCCTCGCGGGACCGCATCGGAGAGCAGCCCTGCTACCCTTCGATAGGAGCGCTCCCGGAGACTCCCCAGCTCCTGATCGTGGCAGTTCCTGAGGCCCAGACCCCTGCCTTGGTCAGGGAAGCCGCCCGGGCAGGTGTGAAGGCTGCGGTGATAATCACGGGAGGCTACGCCGAGGTAGGAAGAGGCGAAGTGGAGAGGGAAATCGGGAGGGTCGCTGCGAAGCACGGAATGAGGATCCTGGGGCCGAACACCATCGGTCTGGTCGACACCTGGTCGGGGGTGGACTCGCTCTTCCTGCGTCCCACGAAGGCTCTGCCGGACGGGAGCGAAGTCGTCTCGATGCTGAAGCCCCTCAGAGGGGAGGTGGCGGTAATCACCCAGAGCGGGCACCTGGGAGAGGTGATTGCCGAAGAGTTGGCTGCGAGCGGGGTAGGCGTCAGGGCAATCGTCGGGACGGGGAACCAGCTCGATGTGTCTGTGGAGGACGTGATCGATTACTTTGCCGACGACCCGCACACAAAGGTGGTCTCTGTCTACCTCGAAGGGCTCAGGGACGGCAGGCGGTTCATGGAGGCCGCAGCCCGGGCGACCAGGAAGAAGCCTGTTGTCGTCTTCAAGGTAGGAAAGACGAGCGTCGGGGCGCGGGCGGCCCTGACTCACACAGCCTCGCTGGTCGGAGACTACGAGGTCTACCAGGCGGCTCTGCGCCAGTCCGGAGCAATCGAAGCGCACAGCCTGCAGGAGCTCGTCGACTTCTCTGTCTCGCTGTTGATGCTCCCGCCGACGAAGGGGAAGAGGGTCGCGATAGTCACCAACGCAGGAGGGGTGGGCGCAATAGCCGCGGACGAGGCTGCGGGCCTGGGCCTGCTGGTGGAGCCGCTGGCAAACGAGGTCAGACGGAGGATGATGTCGGATTTCGAGGGCGAGGCCTTCGTGCACAACGCCTCTTTCAGCAACCCGATCGACCTCACTGCCTCGGTAAGCTCCGACCAGTTCGTGAAGGTGGTCCAAGCCGTNNGATGTGGCGGAGAGGCTCGGGGAGGTCATCAAGCGGTCGGGCAAGGCCGCAGTCTGCTGCGTCATCGGCAACTCCGACTTCGCGAGCAGGATTCACAGGCATCTGATGTCTGAGGGCATTCCCAGCTTCCCCACGCCCGAGCGGGCAGCGCGCGCGCTCGCCGTGGCTCCCGAATACGCGACAGAGAAGGAGGCACTCGAGTCTGTAGTCTCGTCGCGGAGACCGAGGCGCTTCGGAAGCAGGGCGGGCCCGCTTCGCTCGGAGGAGGTCAGCACCCTGCTGCGGGCCTACGGAATAGAGGAGCCGAAGTCCGTTGTTGTCAGAAGCGCGAAGGACCTCGGGAAGCTGGAGAGGCTCCGTTTCCCCGTGGCGTGCAAGCTGCTTTCGCCCGGGGTCATCCACAAGACGGAAGTCGGCGGAG
The DNA here is from genome assembly GCA_002495205.1 of Thaumarchaeota archaeon UBA183. Next base: position 6,361 of record DAEE01000013.1, read on the forward strand.
TCGTGCTGGACGTGCCCGACATCACGGAGGCGGAGCAGGCCTTCGGCAGACTACAGAAGGTGGCCGCCAGGAAGCGTGCCAGGTTCAGCGGCATGCTGGTCCAGGAGATGGTGCAAGACGGCATCGAACTCCTGCTCGGGGGGACCCGCGACCCTACGTTCGGTCCGACTGTGGTCCTCGGGCTGGGGGGCATCTACACGGAACTGCTCCGCGAGTACCGCCTTGCGATCTCCCCGGTGACTGCAAAGGGGGCACGGAGGATGCTGGTCGGAGAGGCCCTTGGCAAAATCCTCAGTGGCTACAGAGGTGGGCCAAAGGTCAGCGCAGGGCGGCTCTGCCAGGTGGTCTCCGACTTTTCGAGGATCATGGTCGACAACCCGTCAGTCGGCCAGTTGGAAGTGAACCCCCTGGTGGCCACGAGGAGCAGGATTCTAGCGGTCGACGCCAGGGTCATCCTTCGGCAGGATTGATGCCGAGTGACTGCGGCATGTTCAGTGGGGGCGCGCCTTCCTCCCCCAATGCTCTCGCCAGTTCGGACCTGCGGCTCCGGATGAGCTTCAGGTACCTCGAATGCCGGGCCCGCTGCAGCTCGAGAATCGCACGGCGCTTTGAATCAACGTCGGCCCTCTCTAGGTAGGAGATGGCGACGTCCAAGTCGTGAATAGCGCCCAGGGACTCCTGCCACTTCACCAGCGCCTGGAGCCGCGCCGGGGTCTTCTTTGCCAGCTCAACCAGGTACCGGATCTTCTTGACCTCCTTGCGGAGCGAGTGTAGCTCCTCAAGCTTCGATTCGTCGTTGAGCACGTCGGCCATCAGCGCAGATGCCGCCGTGGAGTGCTTTCGGACCCGCTTCCTCAGCCTCTTCGAGAGGCCCTTCTTCCTGACCTTCGAGGCGCCCAGCTCCGGAGCCGGGACGTCCGCGAGGACTCCTATCACCGCCTTGGCGCGTGCTGCTGCGTCGCTCCTCTGGTTCTCCAGGTTGACCAAGAGCGCCGGCGGCAGTACGCCTCTGTGCGATTCCAGCGTGTCCATCAGGGTGTCCATGTCTCGAAGCTGTGAGGTGGCCTTCAG
>DAEE01000013.1:7479-20137 GCA_002495205.1 Thaumarchaeota archaeon UBA183
CGAAGCCATCCCTAGCAGCGCCTTGGCCCTCTCGGCATATCTCTTCTCCAGAGACCTGCGGCCGACCCTCAGCGCAGCCATGAGGGGGGTATGCGCCGCGCCGACAGAAAAACCGATTGCTTCCTTCGGGGCCGGAGGGTCAGGTTACATACTTCAGGGGATTCGCAATATAGCCTAATGAGGCCACAATATCGTTCAGGGGGCCCACTGAAATACCGTCTGGCGGCGAGAAGATTCATGTGCCCTCGCAGCCCTAGCGGGGAGGAGGCGACTTTCTGAGTGGAACTGTATCTCCTCAGGCATGGCGAGGCTGGCAAGAGGGTCCCTGTCGCAGCCAAGGACACGGGGCGGACCCTTACGGCCGCGGGGAGGCAGGAGATCGAGGAGGTCGGGAAGGCGATGGCCAAGCTCGGCTACCGCTTCGATGTGCTTGCAAGCAGCCCTCTGAAGAGGGCGAAGGAGACCGCGACCATCGTCAACGAGGCCATGGACAGGAAGAGTCAGGTGGAGGAATGGCCAGAGCTGAGCCCCGAAGGGAACAGGGGCGCCTTCTACCGGAGGCTGGGCAAGCTCAAGCCCGGGTCCAAGGTACTCTGCGTGGGGCACGAGCCCTACCTCACAACTGCGATGGGGGAAATCGTCGGGAGAGGGGGAGAGGGCTCGGCCGGGTTCAGGATCTCGCTGAAGAAGGGCGGGCTAGCGAAGATCCTGGTGACGGGGTTCAATCCCAGGATTTCCGGCGAGATGCGTTGGCTCCTCACCCCGAAGCAGGTCAGGAGGATGGCCTAGCTGCAGGCCATCAGTGAAGCTCTTAAGCCGATGAAGGCCACGTTGGAGTGAGAATGAAGGTCGCTGTAATCGACGTCGGGTTCAACTCCCTGAAGATGGTCAGGTACAAGGTCGAGCCGGACGGGTCCGCGAAGGCCTACGGGCAGCTGGGGGTGCTCGCGAAGCTGGGGGAGGGCCTGGAGAAGACCGGGTACCTCGGGAACGAGCCCATCTCTCGGACCATAGACGCGCTGAGGCTCTGCAGGGAGACGGCTTCGCTCGAATCGATCAAGCATGTCCTGCTGATAGGCACAAGCCCAGTCCGCGAGGCCGCGAACAGGGAGGAGTTCCTGAAGCGGGTGGAGGAGGAAACAGGGCTGAAAATGAGGGTGCTCACCGGAAACGAAGAGGCGCTCTACGGGGTCCTGGGAGCCCTGAGGTCCATCGACGCCACAAAAGCGCTATTCTTCGACCTCGGGGGAGGAAGCCTTGAGCTTACCCTAGTGGACAAGACGCGGATCAGGAGGATACTCTCCCTCCCTCTTGGCGCCCTGAAGCTGACTTCGGCCTTCGCCGGGAAGGACGGGGCCTTCTCGAAGAAGGACCGAAACAAGATGGCGAAGCAGATTGCCCAGGTGCTCCCCTCGAGGCGCGAGTTGGGGCTGGACAAGGACACGGTGCTCGTGGGCACAGGAGGGACGGTCAGGGCGATGGCGAGGTTCGACCAGGACCTGCTGGATTACCCGTTCGACAAGGTCCACAACTATTCGATCGAGCTCGACTCGGTTCAGCAGATGAGCAGGGAGTTCTTCAAACTGAAGGTTCCGGATCTGGACAGGCTGGAGGCAATCGGGGAGGGGAGGTCGGAGACCATCGCCGCCGGAGCCGCTGTGGTGAAGACGCTGATGAAGAAGCTTGGTTTCAAGCGGGTGACGGTGAGCACTCACGGGCTGAGGGACGGCGTCCTGGCTGAGTTCCTTGACGCCGGGGCGCGTGGCCTAGGCGCTGTGGCGCAGAAGGAGGACATAGAGCGCATGCTCTCCCGGCCGATGCAGCCTCCGGGCCTCGCCGACGACGCGGAGCTGATCGAATGCCTTGAAAGGAATGGCTTGGCAGATGAAAGGGAAGGAAAGATCCTCCTGGCTGCAGCGTGGAGGGGGAGGGCCCCCGACTGCGCCGAGGCAGACCCCGCGGCTGCGTTCGGAGTCCTGATGAGCGAGGACCTCCCCATGAGCCATGAGGACCAGCTGCTGGCCGCCCTTTCTGTGGTGAGGGCAAGGAGACCTAGGACTGCCAACTGGCTATCGAGGAAATACGGGGCGGCGGTCATGCATGACGACAAGGAAGTGAAGAAGCTGGGCGCCTGCCTGAGGCTGATGGAGGTGCTTGATCGCTCGAAGGCGCAGTTCAGGGTGGCTTATTCTGGTGGGCTCCGGATCAGCGTGGTCCAGAGCGAAGGCCCCTTCCCCCTCGAGCTCGCCAGGATGGCTGCGCTGTCGTTCTCGTCTACAATCAGGAAACCTGTCACAGTGTTCGTCAGCGCGAAAGAGAGGGAACGCCACGCGGGACTGGTCAAGGTGAGGGGCTGAGTTGACAAGGGCCGCCCAGACAGGACGAGCGTACAAGGGGAGGCTCATAGTCGTAGAGGGGATCGACGGGTCCGGGAAGTCCACACAGCTGCACCTCCTCGACAAGTGGCTCAGGAGCCTCGGCCTGAACGTCTTCTTCACCGAGTGGNNTCCTCCGAAGTGGTGAAGGAGATAACGTCCAAAGGGAAGAAGAAGGCCCTCCTGACGCCGACCACCTTCAGCCTCCTCCATGCCACAGACTTCGCCGACCGCTACGAGAGGAACATCTCCCCGCTCCTCGAGGCTGGGTACTTCGTCCTGGCTGACAGGTACATCTACACCGCACTGGCCAGAGACGTCGTAAGGGGATGCACCTCATCGTGGGTGCGCAAGGTCTACTCCTTTGCTACAGTGCCGGACATCGCGTTCTACTTCCAGGTGCCCCCGGACGTAGCCATGGACAGGATCCTCGAAGGGCGCCCGAAGCTGAAGTACTACGAGGCGGGCATGGACCTGAACCTCAGCAACGACGAGTACGAGAGCTACAGGATCTTCCAGACGCGGATTGTCGAACAGTACGAGTCGATGATCCACAGGGACAGGTTCGCGGTAATCGACGGCACCCTCGACATAGAGGAGCAGCAGAACGTGATGCGGCGCCGCGTCGCCAGGCTCCTCCCCCCATCGAAGGTGCCCGCGTCTGCCCAGGCGAGCCAGAAGCAGGAGGCCGGAACGGCATGACCCAGCAAATCGCTGCCCGCCCGCTGGAGTTCTTCGGGGACGGCATCTCGTACCTAAAGCACCAGGAATCCAAGGGGAGCCTGATCGTTGTCGAAGGGCCAGACGGGTCAGGCAGAAGCAGCCAGATCGACCTGATCACCACGCATCTGGAAGCGGCGGGGCACGCGGTGATTACGACGGGGCTCAAGAGGTCCGAGCTCATAGGCGCAGGGATACTCGAGGCGAAGCACAAGCTCCCCCTGGGGAAGAAGACCCTGGCGCTCTTCTACGCGGCCGACTTCGCGGACCAGCTCGAGCACAAGATCATTCCCGCTCTGCACGCTGGGTACGTCGTGCTCGCGGATAGGTACATCTACACTCTGATGGCGAGGAGCAGCGTCAGGGGGATACCGAGGTCCTGGTCGCACGACCTTTTCGGGTTCGCTGTCAAGCCTGACCTAGTCTTCTACCTCGACGTCCCTCCCGAGGAGCTCTTCCACAGGGTCTTCCAGAAGTACGGTTCCCTCGACTACTACGAGTCCGGGGCAGACATGGGGCTCTCGGACGACCTCTTCGAATCTTTCGTGCTCTACCAGCGGGGGATTGCAAAAGAGTTCAGATTGATGGAATCCAAGTACGGCATAGTGAGGATTGACGGCGGCAAGGCGATCCCTGAGGTGAACGCGGACCTCCAGCGGAGGATCGACGCCTACCTCCGCAAGCTGAGATAGACGTCGGTTACATCAGGTCGGAGACCCTGGCCGCGGCCAGAGGGATGGTCATCTCGTCTGCGGAGAGCCCCCCGTGATGCCCCTTCATGGTAAGCGGGTCCCCCTTCTCGTACTGGTACCAGACCGTCTTCGCGCCGTGGGGGAGGATCATCAGGTTCCCCGTCCGCCTCCTGAATTTCCTGCTGGGCTTGTTTACCCCGAAGAGGCCCTGCTGTATCCCCTCCGCCGTTGTAATCACGGTTGCCGTCCCTCTAAGCCTCTGTTCGAGGTAACGCCTGGTTTCTTCCAGCTTGTCGTCGTCGACCCTCAGGTAGGCGTCCCTGGCGCTCCCCCAGGGCGGGATGACATCACCTGTGGGGGACTTCGCCAAGTTCCTGGTCAGCTTCGTCCAACGGTTCATGTAGGTCGTCTGCTCCGGGTCGATCTGCAGCTGGCCGTGGTCCGCGGTCACCAGCATCAGCGTCCTTCTCGCGGCTTCTTTGTCAAGCTTGGAGAGGAAGCCTTCCTGGAACGCGTGCGAGATCATCGACGCCTCCACCTCGGCCTCGTCTGTGTCGGGGCCGTAGACGTGCTCGATGGTGTCCACGTAGCTCCAGTAGGCGTAGTAGAAGTTGCGCCCCCTCGAGCGCTCTACGAGGCGCCTCAGTGAGACAGTGAGGTCCGAGGCGGCTCCATAGGGGAGGGTGTCGCTTCCACTCCTGGCGAGGGTCGAGTAGACCGTGAATGCCAGCGACCTTGAGGACAGCGAGGTGCAGTTGACGCCTGCTTCGGATAGCGTCTGGAAGATCGTCGCCCCGTCGAACAGGGCCTTCGGGCTAAGATCCCCCTTGAGCGTGTCTCTGCCCCAATCCCCCACCCTCGTGAAGGGCAGGCTCACAATGATCTCCCCGATTTCATCCATGTAGACGTACCACTCGGGGAGCCCGTGCTCCTGTGGCGTCAGCCCTGTGCTGACTGTTGTCAGGGCCGCGGCAGTGGTCGAGGGGAAGACAGTGGTGATCGGCCTGACGTTTCCCTTCTTCGAGAGTGCGCCGAAGAAACCCCTGTCCCCCTGGCGCCTCCATTGGTTGTAGCCCAAGCCGTCGCAAAGCAACAGAATCACGTTGTCGATGTCGGAGGTGTCCACGTCCCCGAGGGCGTCCTTCGGGAGGGTCGGCCTCGATGGTTCGACGCCGAGCACTGACATGACGGTCGAGGGGACGTTGGAGAGGCAGTAGCCCGGGTAGTCGGGCTTGACAGCCCCGGGAGGGAGCATTCGTCTTGGCTGCTATTGCTGCTCTGATATGTTTGTTGGATTCGAGATGCGCGTCATCGGCAAGCGATATAACGCGCACTGGAGGCTCCTATGGAAGGTGCGTGAGTCGAAGAAGAGTGCTCTGATGGTGGCGGCTCTCCTTGCGCTTCAGGTGCTAGCGGGAGTCTCCGTTGCAGCAGCTAATCCGACCGTCACCCCGATAACCCACGTCATCATGGTGATGATGGAGAACCATAGCTTCGACAACCTGTTCGGCCTTTACCCCACGATGAACAGGACCAACCCTGGACCCCTCCTGGCTTCGCTGCAGCAGCCTGACGACGTCCTCAACGCTCCCAGGGGGGTGTCGCTCAGCCAGGTCCCCAATGGGACCTTCGCCACTGCTAACCCGAACGAGGGTGCCTATCCCGCCGACTGGGACAACGGCAAGATGGACGGGTTCGCCGCTAACAGCGGGAGCCAGGCCATGACCTACTTCGGCCCCTCCCAGTTCGCTGTGGAATGGGACTGGGCGGAGGAGTACGCCATAGCCGACAGGTACTTCTCCAGCTGCCTCTGCGAGACCGACCCGAACAGGCTCTTCAGCCTCTCGGGATACGGGGCAGGCATCACCACCGACACCGGGCCCCCTCCGTACATCCCGGTGAACCAATCGATATTCGGAGAGCTAGAAAACTACGGAGTCAGCTGGGGCTACTACGTCCTCAACCCCTCGATTGACAACTTCCCCATGAACTACTTCGACGGAGTGGGCGCCTACTCCTCACAGATACAGCCCTGGGCGTCGTTCTACAGCGCACTCCAGGATGGGACCCTGCCGGCGGTCTCCTGGGTCATGCCGGTCGGGGGAGGGGCAGAAACAGGTCAGTTTGATCAGCATCCGGAGGGGAACGTGACCTCCGGGGAGGGGTGGCTGCTCGGCGTCGTCGACAGGGTGATGCAGAGCAGGTACTGGAACTCGTCGGCCATCTTCATCACCTATGACGAGGGGGGAGGGTACTACGACCACGTGCCTCCGCCCGTGCTGGACGGGGTCCAGCTGGGGTTCAGAATCCCGCTGTTCGTGATTTCTCCGTATGCCAAGGAGAACTATGTGTCGAGCACAGTGATGAACCATGCGTCGTCCCTCTCGTTCGTGGACTACAACTGGGGGCTGCCGGCGCTGAACTCCTACGTCGCCGAGAGTGGGCTCCCCCTGGACATGTTTGATTTCGCGCAGCCCTACTCCGGCGGAGGGCTGGTCAGGGCACCTGTGGTACTGCAGAACTCGAGCCAGTTCCCAGTCAACTTGCAGATACCCCCAAGCGAGCTCCCGTACCAGCGGTCGGGGTCGACGAGCCAGACTCTGGCCTCGCTTGGGGAGAGGATCTACGTCGCGTCGAACACCACGACGACCCCGTTCACTGAAAGCCTGCCGTTCACCGTAGCCGTGGCCGCGGCACTGCTGGTGGCAGCCTATGCGGCGGCGCGAGTGGCACGCAGGTCGAAGAAACTCAAGAAAAGTTAGAACTGAACGCCGCTCACATCTTCGGCAACTTTCTGACGATGCCGAAGATCTCGTAGAGAGCCGCGATCACTGTTATGAGGCCTCCCATGGTGCTGATTTCTGCAAGGTAGTTCTGCACCGCGTACTCGCCGGCTGATCCTGGGATGTAGAAGGCGTTGGTCGACCCTCCACCGTCGATCTGGAAGATGTACAGGTGATAGGTCCCAATCCACGGAGTGTCGTATGTGTAAGAGAAGAGGAAGATCGAGATTAGCCCGAGGAGCAGGATCACGTAGGGAGCGATGTTGCGCTTCATCGATTTCGCGCCCCTCCAGTCCCACAGCGCGGCTAGGATGATTATGAGTCCGAAGATCACTCCGACGGCTATGTCGTCATAGTTGATGACTGGGTAGGAGTAGAAGGCGAGTGGTGTTCCGATGATGAAGAGAACGCCGACGAAGAAATATGCGGCAATCAGGTACTTCCTCGGTATCTGTTTCGTCTGGGAACCCATGCTCATGGCCGGAGCTTGATTCTCCACTGCGCTCGGTTCGGAAAAATTACAATTTAACCCTTTGGGGCGTAGAATGACGTTCGACTATGGGGACGATATACCTAATCCTTATTAGCGAAATTTTACTAGCCTCTGCCCAGCGACCATGGGCTTTAACGGCATCGATGGCGCAATTAACGTGGCAGGACAGCTGCCGTGGTATTATGTCGTCGGGTACTTCATCGTCGCCATAATCATCGCAGCCTTCATCGGCTGGAGGAGGAAGACCTTCGGGACCTTCACGACTCTGGACTGGGTGTTCATCGGCATTGGCGCGGCTTTCGCCGTAGTCTGGCAGTTCTTCATCGGCTCCTTCCTGGGAGGGTTCGTCCCGTCGGGAATTTCGAGCTACATCTCCATCGGGTTCTGGGGAGGGCAGCTCCTCTCAATGATGGTCATCGCCGCCCTCGTGAGGAAGGTCGGGGTCGGGATGGTCTCGTTCGTGGTCTACAGTTTCCTCGGGGACCTGTTCCACTATGGTTTCGGCGGTGAGCCAGTTTACTTCTTCTACGAGGCGCTGACCTACGGCCTCTTCCTCGACCTGATGATCGCGTTCACTGCGGGGGACATATTCGCAGTCAAGAGTTCGATGAAGGCATCGGCCGAATCTATGGGTGGAGCCAAGGGCGGAGGCTCGTCCGGAAGGCTCACAGGCATCATGATTGTCGAAGGGGCCATCATTGGGTTCCTCTTCGCGTTCCCTGACCCGATAATCTACTCAGGCTTCTTCTCCTCCTTCTTGTCCGGCTTTACCCCCAACTGGCAGAGCAACTATGCGACTCTGACTGCGTATCTGGTTTCTGGGATCCCTGCGGGAGCTGTGGCGGGAGTTCTGGCCAATAGAATCGCCAGAGCTCTCGGACAATGAAACCTGCCGAAGTAAAGGACCTTTCTTTTAGCTACGTCGGGGAAGGCCGCCCGGTACTAACCGTAGACGAGTTCAGCGTCGACGACGGGGAGGTGGCGCTCATCGTCGGCAAGTCGGGGGGAGGGAAGTCCACCCTGGTGAACTGCATCAACGGAGTGATCCCCCACGTCTTCAGGGGGAACGAGCCCGACGCGGTCGTCGTCTACGGCAAGCGGGTGAAAGAGACCCCTCTCCCGCAGATATCGACCCAGGTCGGGACGCTGCTGCAGGACCCTGAGACTCAGGTCCTGAACTACACCGTTGAGGAGGAGGTGGCCTTCGGGCCGGAGAACCTCTGCCTCCCTACCGAGGAGATCGTGGCCAGGGTGGCAGAGGCCATGAGGACGACCGACGTCACCGACCTGAAGGAGAGGGAGACGTACCTCCTGTCAGGAGGGGAGCTTCAGCGCGTTGCACTGGCCGCCGTGCTCTCAATGCGCCCCAAGCTCCTGATCATGGATGAGCCGACGTCCAACATCGACCCCGAGGGGACGGCCCGCGTTTTCGACACGCTCACCAAGCTGAAGGGGGCCAGCACCCTGCTCATAGTGGAGCACAAGCTCGAGAGGGCCCTCCCCTTCGTCGACAGGGTAGTCCTCGTGGACCAGGGGAAGGTGGTCTTCGACATCCCGAAGGGGAAGATGGTCGACCACCTAGAGGAACTCATTGAGGCGGGAATCGACGTCCCCGAACATTATGTCTTCGCCAAGCGATTCAGCATGGACCCTCGGGACCTCGATGGGATCAGGAAGAGAATCGTCTCCGAGGGGATTCAGCTCTCCATGCCGAAGAGGGACAACACCGGCGAGGTGATCATGGAAGGCTATGTGAAGGCGGAGGCCCCGACCAAGGTGCTCGTGGACGCGGCCATTGCGCTCAGGCGCAACCAGGTGCTAGCCGTGATGGGGAGGAACGGTGCCGGCAAGTCCACTATGCTGAAGGGGCTCATGAGCTTCCTCGAGAAGGAGATAGACGTGGAGCAGAAGCTGGTCGTTGGAGGAAAGGACCTCAGCAGGGCGTCGATTCAGGAGAGGGGGAAGTACATCGCCTACGTTCCCCAGAGCTTCGACCTGATGCTGATCAATAAGACCGTCGAAGACGAGATATCCTACTCGATGAGGAAGAGGGGGGAGAAGAAATACGCTGACACGGTCAACGAATTCCTGGACCTCTTCTCTCTGCAGGACCTGAGGAAGCGGGACCCCCTGATGCTGAGCGTGGGCCAGAGGCGCAGGGTCGCGATGGCCGCGGCCCTTTCGTCCGGGGTGAAGATCGCCATGCTCGACGAGCCGACGTCCGGGCAGGACTACTACCACAAGGAGGTCATCGGGAAGGAGCTCCAGATGATGAAGGCGAGGGGGAACTCGTTCATAATCGTCACCCACGACGCCAAGTTCGTCTACAGGTACGCGGACAGTGTGGTGGTGATCAACCAGGGGAGGAAGGTCCTCGAGGGCACCCCCGAGGAGGTGTTCAAGACCTCGGAGCAGTACTCGATAGTGCCCCCGACGGAGTTCTACCTGAGGTACCCTGACCTGCCCCTGCCGGCAGAAGCAACGAGGGGATAGCGGTGGATCCCATACTCCTTCTCGGCGAGAACCTGTTCAGCGTATTCCTGTTCCTCTTCGGGCTCGCCTTCCCCCTGGTGATACTCCTGACCCTCATCGGACTCACTGGCCTCAGGGAGGTGACGAGATATGAGAAGAATGACACACTCTACTACAGGCTGAGCCCGATCACCAAGATCGGCCTCGTCGTCACGATAACTGCGGTTGCAGCTGTGACCATCTGGTGGGTGGGCCTGTTCCTCTCGATGGGTGTCCTGGCCACCTACCTGTCCCTGAAGGAGGGGAAGCGCAAGTTCGCCCTCGGGGGGTTCATCTGCTTCACCTCGACCATGGGGCTAATCTGGACGGAAGCCCCCATCGTCCCCTACACCTTCCTCGAGTATGCCCTTCACGGGGTGTGCCTTACCAGCGTCGCCAACATCACTAACCTCACCCCGGTGTGGACCTGGCCGCAGCCGACCTACCACTTCTTCGTCCTGCTCGGGTACCAGCCGGTCCTGACGGCCGAGTCCCTGTTCTACGGGGCGCAGATCGCCATGAGAGTGCTGGCGCCGACGGTGGCATCCCTGATCCTCATCATGACCAGCACCCCTTCGGACGTGCTGAGGGCCCTCCGCAAGGTGAAGATGCCCGTGCAGATCATCTTCGCGCTTGTCGTTGCCATGCGAACTGTCCCCAGAATCTTCGACGCCCTGAACACTGCCGTGAGGGTCCAGTTCATGAGAGGATATGGGGTCAACGCCTCCAGGCCGATGAAGCTGTTCTACATGGTGGGAGCCGCCTTGACTGGTATCGTCCCGGCTATGGCGTTCCTGTTCCGTGGGGCGAGGAACACGGCCATCTCTGCAGATACAAGGGCGTTCAGGGCGTACAAGGACAGGACCTACATCAAGCCCGTCACGTTCACCAGGGCCGACCAGATCGTCTGGGTCATAATCGCGATGATGGTCGTGTTCGCCGTGGTCGCCAACTTCGAGGGGTTCGGGAGGTCCATCTACTACGCGGCCCTCGGCTCCTCCTGCGGGGCCACCCCGGGATCCTAGACGGGGTCTAGGTCAGGAACACCGCGACGAAGAACCCAGCCGCCAGGACTATCGTTACGGCGTCGGCAGCCCCGAAGGTCGGCTCTCTCACGTAGGTCCGGGTCTTGTAGGCCCCGAAGGCCCTGGTCCCCGTGGATATTGCAGTGTTGCGGGCGCCCCGGAGTACGAGGATCAGCGAGGGAATCAGGGCCAGCAGGATTGCCGCTATGGTGTAGAGGGGCCAGAGCGCCTTGGAGGCCCTCATGCCGAACCCCCGCATGAACTGGACCTTCACCGTGGAGTTGATCGTGTCGAGGAGCGAGGGGACCGACTTCATCCCTACGACGAGGGAGAAGGTGACGGGGTTGGGGAAGCGAATTTTCCTGAGGGCCCTCACCACTGCCGATGGAGTGCTCGTCATGACGAGGATCAGAGCCAGCAGGAAGACGCCTGAGACCGCGAAGTCGCCCGCTATCGCCCTGGTCAGCTCCTGGTAGAAGAAGGGCCCCGGCGGGCCGTTGCTCAGGATGAAGGAAATGTGGTCTGCCAACGACCCCCATATTGTAGCCCAGACGAGGGCGACTGTGAACAGGAACCCCAGCGCGAACTTCCTTGGGCCGTCGGCCAGAGTGAAGTAGGAAACGAGGATTAACAACGTTGCGGCGAGTCCGAGCCAGAGGCCCGCCGAGGACATCGAGAAGGCGATCAGGAACAGCGCAAGGATCTTGGTGGCCGGGTTGAGCCTGTAGTAGAACGAGCTGTGCGACTGAAAGCGGGTTATTTCGCGGAACCCGGTGAGGCCAATCAGACCGAATGCGATGTAGATGGGGACCGTGGCGCCCAGGAGGAAGATTACGTACCCCAGGGGGACCGCCAAGCCTTCTACGGCCAAGAGCCACCTCGGCGCGGAGGGTGTTTCTTAAGGGAGACATTTCGCAAAGCGAGCTCCGCAGGATTAATACGGAGCCGAATGGCGGCGGCCCCTGTTGTCCAACATAGGTGAAAGGGCTCCGGACTTCGCCCTCTACGACTACGACAGGAAAGTGCGGAAGCTGTCTGAATTCCTGACCAAGGGGAGGAAGACCATCCTGGCGTTCTTCCCGGGGGCGTTCACGGGCGTCTGCACTCAGGAGATGTGCACCTTCAGGGACATGTATGGAGAGCTTGAGAAGCTCAACGGAACTGTGGTCGGCGTCTCGGTCGATGCACCCTTCGCCCAGAAGGCCTTCGCCGAGAAGTACAACCTGAAGTTCCCTCTCCTCTGCGACTTCGATCGGGAAGTCATCAGGAAGTACGGCGTGGTGTGGAAGAATCTCGGCGATGTGAAGGGGTACGACACAGCGAACAGGGCGATATTCGTCCTGGATGGTTCTGGGAAAGTGCAGTACAAGTGGGTGGCAGAGAACCCCGGGGTACTGCCCGACTTCGAGGCCATCAAGAAGGCCCTCTAGCGGAGACCCGACTGCAATGACGAGGGTCGTCGCCTTTCTGAGGGCGATCAACGTCGGGGGCCACGTCGTCAAGAAGGAGCAGTTGCTGAAAGCGTTCGAGTCCGCGGGGTTCAGGGACGCCACTCCCTACAAGCAGGCAGGGAACGTGATCTTCGAGTCCGACGACGCAGACCTCGATGGAGCCAGGGTCAGGATAGAGAAGAAGCTTCGCAGCTCCCTCGGCTACGACGTGGAGGTGTTCGTTCGGAGCATTCCGGACCTCAGGAGGCTGGTGGAAAAGGAACCGCGCGCGAAGGCCGATGTGATGAGCAGCCTGGTCACGTTCTTGCCTAGCTCCACCCCCAATCCCCTCCCTAGGCTCCCGATCGTGATCCCCAAGTCGACGGCCGAGGTGGTCTCGTCAACCAGGAGGGAGGCGTTCAGCCTGACGCATGTCATGGGGGAAGGGGGCCTTCCGAACCAGTTCCTGGAGTCTCAACTGAAGGCCAAGACGACCACCCGCAACATGAACGTGATACGAGAGATCGTGAAGAAGTTCGGTTAGGGCTATCGCCTCACGGAGAACGCCTTAAGACATAAAGACGGTCGGCCAAACCGCCGCACCTCGTGGCCCTGGTGGTGCAGCTTGG
>DAEE01000027.1:0-5325 GCA_002495205.1 Thaumarchaeota archaeon UBA183
GATGGCCGGGCACATCGACCCGATTGAGAAGAAGCCTGTGGTCCACTACCGTCCCGGCTCGAAGGTCTTCTCCATAGCCACCTCAGGATGTTCTTGGTCCTGCGCTTACTGTTTCACTCCAGATGCGCCGATTCTAACGGACCGGGGCATCCTTACGATTGAGCAAATCTACGACTCGTCTGGCTCGTCAGCCGAAGTGGCCTTTCCGGACTCGACGAGGGTGCTGTCCCACGCCGGCCACTGGAGGTTCGTCGACAAAGTGTTCCGCCACAAGTATAGCGGGAAGATGCTCCGAGTGAGGCCCTACTATCTTCCCGAATTCAAGTGCACACCCAATCACGGGATTTTCGTTGCTGACCAGGCGTCAGGAGGGCTAGTCAAGAAGCGGGCGGACCAGCTGGCCCAGGGGGACGTGCTCGCAGTGCCCAAGCCCAGCTCGAGCATGATTTCCTCGGAAATGGACGTCGCAATGATTCTGCTGCAAGGCATCAAACCGCACACCCTTGGATACCGACAGGACGAGTTGACATACGACGACAGGACTGTGAGGTTCAAGCGCTCGAAGAAGGGAGGGATTTCTCGTCTCGTCGTTCTCAACGGAGAGTTCGGAGAGCTTCTGGGGCTCTACGCAGCAGAAGGCTCAAGCATCCAAATCTCAACGAGGTCCAACAGCTGGTCGGTGTGCTTCTCGTTCGGTGCCCACGAAACTGAGCTAATCAGCCGGACCGAGGACCTCCTCAAGAAGATCTTTCGGGTTTCTCCCTATCGAGTTACCGAAGGTCCCGTCACGCGGGTCACCGTGGGGAGCAGCGAGCTGGGGTGCTTCTTCGCTCAGGTCATGGGGGCAGATTGCTACACGAAGAAAGTCCCTGAATTTGTCCTCCTCAATGCTTCCGAGGAAGTCCGGCTCGGATTCCTCAAAGGGTACTTGCATGGCGACGGGTTCTCAACGGGGAGCAGGGGCGTCAGGTGGGCGGGCACGACCTCGGTGTCACGGACGCTTGCCCTCGGCGTTTGGTACATCATGTTCCAGCTCGGGTTATCCCCAAGGTTCTATGTTTCGAACAACGCGCCTTCTTACGAGATCCAGGGGAGAACCGTCAACCGACAAAACGACTACATGACCAGAGTGCTGCTGGAAGGTCCCGGTGGCCAGACATTCGGCCGGGCAACCAAAGTAGTCGAAAGGGATGATGTCTGGTTTGTCCCCATCAGGTCAATCCGAGAGGACGAATACGATGGGTATGTCTACAACATGGAGGTCGAGGAAGACCACTCCTACACCTCCTCCTTCATCGCCGCGAGCAACTGCCAGAACTCGGACATCAGCCAGCTGCGGAAGATCGAGGGGATCGAGGCCACCCCCGAGGAGCTGGTGGACACCGCCGTCTCCCACAGGTGCGAGGGGATGGCCTACACCTACAACCAGCCGACGATCTTCATGGAGTACGCGAGGGACGTGGGGAGGCTCGCCAGGTCGAAGGGGCTCTTCAACATCTTCGTCTCGAATGGCTACGACACCCCTGAGACCGTCGCCATGATGGACGACTTCCTCGACTGCGTCACAGTCGACTTCAAGGGGAGCGGCGAGACTGGCTTCGTCAGAAGGTACATCGCGATCCCGAACGCGGATCCGATCTTCCAGAGCCTCCTGGAGATCAAGAAGAGAGGCAAGGTCCACGTCGAGATAACTGACCTCATAGTCCCGAAGGTGGGGGACTCCCTGGAGGCTGCGACGAAGCTCTGCCGGTGGGTCTACGACAACCTTGGCCCCGACGTCCCTGTCCACTTCCTCAGGTTCCACCCCGACTACAAGATGATGGACCTCCCCTGGACCCCGGTGGAGACCCTGGAGAGGCACGTCAGGATAGGGAGGGAGGCGGGGCTGAACTACGTCTACATAGGCAACGTGACCGGCCACCCCGACGAGAGCACCTACTGCCCAGGGTGCAAGGCTGTGCTCATCAAGCGCTACGGCTACGAGATTCTGGAGTACAACCTGGACGGCAAGAACAGGTGCAGAGCCTGCGGCCACAAGACCCCCATAGTCGGTCCGCTGAGCAAGTCGTTCGCCGAAGACAGGTTCGTCTCTGTCCTCAGCTAGCCACTTTCACTTCGAGCTTCTGCTTGATGAACTTCTCCGCGTCCAGAAGCGCCTTGCATCCGTCGGCGGCCGCTGTTATCGCCTGCCTGTAGCGGAAGTCGTGGACGTCCCCAGCCACGAAGATTCCGGGCACGCTGCTCTCGGTCCCGTTCCTTATGGCGACGTACCCCCTCTGGTCCAGGTCCACCTGCCCCCTGAATATCTCNNGTGTTCGGGTCGTACCCTATGGCCACGAAGAGGCCGTCGAGCGGCAGGTCGCTCTCCTTCCCAGTCTTGAGGTTCTTGATCCTCGCGCCCTGGACCCTGCCATCTCCGAGCACGTCCGTGACCACCGAGTCCCAGACGAAGCTGATCCTGGGGTTGCCGAAGGCCTCCTTCTTGAGGGCCGCGCTCGCCCTGAGCTCGTCCCTCCTGTGGATGACCTGCACCTGAGACGCGAACTTCGTCAGGAACGTCGCCTCCTCCATGGCCGTGTCGCCGCCGCCTACCACTGCAACCTTCTTGCCCCTGAAGAAGAACCCGTCGCAGACCGCGCAGTTCGACACCCCCTTCCCCATCAGCTTCATCTCCGACTGGAGGTTCAGGCGCCGCGGGTTTGCCCCGGTCGCGAGGATCACGGCCAGAGCCCTGGTGACCCCTGAATCCGTGTAGACCTCGAACGGGTGCGTCCTGAAGTTGACCCTGACCACGTCCTCCTGGACCATCCTCGCGCCCAGCCTCTCCGCCTGGGACTTCATCCTGTTGATCAGGTCCGGACCGAGGACCGGGTCGGGGAAGCCGGGGAAGTTCTCTACCTCGCTGGTCAGCATCAGCTGTCCTCCGTACTTGGTCCCCATGAACACCAGGGGGCCTAGGTCCGCCCTGCAGCCGTAGATGGCCGCTGTAAGCCCAGCGGGGCCCGACCCAATTATCACTAGTTTCTCCACCTTGTCTTCCATATCCTTCATGGCTTCAACCCCCCTCCCGCTTCATAAATCTGCCTCCGTTCTGGGCCGGCCCTACAGCAGCTTCGCTTCTCTTTGGACTGTGTGCAGCTCGTCGGAGAGCTGGTTAAGAGCCCTTTCCAGCCTCTTCGTGTACTGCGGGAGGAGCCTGTCGTAGACCTCCTTCCTCATCTGCCTCGTGTAGTACTGCTGGTAGAGGTTGAGCTTGTCCTTCGAGGCCCTGTCCACCTCCCTCTCGGTCTGGTGTATCTGGTTGACCACTTCGTAGAACCTCTGGCTTGTCGACTTCTGCTTCACCTCGTTCAGCCGCTGCAGCGCCCTGCTCCTGAAGGCGTCCAGGCGCGCTCTGAGCTCGTCGAAGTACTCCTTGTTGATCTCGTTGGGGTCCTTGGCCGATATCTCCGACCAGAGGCCGTTAATCAGGTTCGTCTTCTCGTCGAAGGCCTTGATCATAGTCGCAGCGAGCTCCGACGACGACTCCTCTTCTTCCTCCTCCTTCGCCTCGGCTGTGGTGGTCCTGGAGGCGAAGAGCCCTATGAGGAGCACTCCGAAGAAGAACGTCGCGAAGGGAATCCCGTCGTTGATCGCCCACCCGACCGAGAGCCCATAGGAGAAGCTCGCCTGCCCCGCCTCCCAAGGGGTTGCGCTGCTCAGGGTCACAGGCGAAGTGGTAGACGGTGTCGCGCCGTGGGGGAGGGCGAGCTCGATGGTATAGGAGTCGATGAACGCCCCGATGGGCGGGGTCTCCGGGATGTTCATGATTACTTGGCCCCCGGATATCGAGTAGTCCTTCGGCGAAAGCGGGTACTGGTAGGTCACGGTGAAGTTGCCCCCAGCCGCCACTCCGTTGTTGGGGTATCCGACCGCGAGCTGCGTGAGGTCTATGGTGCCGCCGATGAGCGAGAAGGAGACTGGGGATATGAGCCTCGGCTCGGCTAGCGTCTCCAGGGTCCCGGTCGCGCTCCCTAACGCGAGGGGCTTGATGTAGAGCGTAGCCAGCGGGGTGGTCCCAAGGTTCTGGAACTCGACGGTGTCGGTGACCACGGGGTTGCCGTGGGAGTCCGCAGAAATGGACCGGACAGCCGAGAAGACGCGCAGCGGGTTGAAGTCCTGGGCCGAGGATGTCGCGATCCTCGAAAGCGAGGTAGCCGCGTTCGGGGTGACGTTCGTGCCCTTGGAGGAATAGGTGTTGTTCGACCCAAGGAGGCTCCCGGTCATTCCCGCCGGGGCGGTCTTGAAGCTGGTCGAGGTCGGCATCTGGATGACGTTGAGCAGGGTGCCCACCTCGCTGCTAATGAAAGGGGATGAGAGCGCGAGGACCCACAAAGTCCCGTTGGCAGCCCTGGTGACTACGCCGTCCAGAAGCGCGCTGAGCACGAAGGTGGCGTTCCCGCCTGCCTGGATCTGCTGGGTGCTGCTGACAGCGTAGGGTCCCCCCGTCGTAGAGGGGGCCGAAAGCGAGAAGCCGCTCCCCGTCAGCAGGTACCCCTTCACATCCGAGGAGATGTTCCCAAGGCCGAAGGTCAGCGTCGGGATTGAAACTGGAACTGTGTTGTTGTTGGTGAACCGAACGCTCTCGTTGACTGTGGCGAAGCCGTACCTGTCGAGGGTGTAGATGCTCTTGACCGAAACGTTGGCCGCCGGGCCCGCAGTCCCGACCTGTGAGTGGGCAGGGAGCGCCGGGAGCAGAGCGAGGACGAGCACAAGCAGAAGAGCGACTGCGACAGAACGCTTCAAACGAATCTCCCCCTCGCCGCTACGTTCTTATTTTAAGCATTTTTCGGCCAGCGTGAGATGCCCGCTTCTCAGAGGCGCCATCCACTCCTTCCAAACCTGGACCCGTCCCTAGTCTCGAAGATGCTCCAGAAGGCGGGCGCTTCTTCCGTGGACGAATTATTCTCCGACATNNTACGAGGTTAGGAGGGATGTCCAGGCGCGGCTGGGCCGCAACATGACCCCTCCTGGTTCCCTCTGCTTCCTCGGGGGCGGGGTCTGGCCCCACTACGTGCCTGCGGCAGTGGAGTCCGTCACGTCCAGGCAGGAGTTCTACACTGCCTACACCCCGTACCAGGCCGAGGTCAGCCAGGGCATGCTCCAGGCCCTCTTCGAGTACCAGAGCCTGNNCTGTACGACTGGGCTTCCGCAGCGGGGGAGGCAGTGAGGATGGCTGCGAGGGTCACGGGGAGAAAGAAAGCGCTGATCGCGGGGAACGCTGGGCCCCAGCGGCGCAGCGTGATCGAGACCTACACGGAACCCATGGGGATTGAGCTGGAGACA
>DAEE01000027.1:5380-24189 GCA_002495205.1 Thaumarchaeota archaeon UBA183
CTACTTCGGGGTCATCGAGGAGGAGGTCTCGCCCCTGGTCGAGAAGGTGCACGCCGCGGGTGCCCTGGCAGTCGTCGGGGTGGACCCCATCTCGCTTTCGCTTGTCAAGGAGCCCGGTGCCTACGGGGCGGACGTGGCCGTGGGGGAGGGACAGCCCCTGGGGATCGCCATGAACTACGGCGGCCCGCACCTGGGGATCTTCTCGGTCAGGGACATCAAGCTCGCCCGCAGCATGCCTGGGAGGCTCATCGGAATCACCACCACGGTCGCAGACCCCGGGAGGAAGGCCTTCGCCATGGTCCTGCAGGCCCGGGAGCAGCACATCAGGCGGGAGGCAGCCACTTCCAACGTCTGCACGAACCAGTCCCTCATGGCTGTCGCCGCTGCGAGCTACCTGTCACTTCTCGGGAAGAGCGGCTTCCGAAGGCTGGGGGAGGCCGTCATCTCCAACTCCCACTACGCAGCGCAGAGGCTTTCGCGTGTGAAGGGGGCCAAGAGCCCCCACTTCTCCGGGGCCTTCTTCAAGGAGTTCGTCGTCTCGTACCAGGAGGCGAAGGCGAAGGCTGTCTTCGGGAAGCTGGCGCGGAAGGGGGTCCTCGCAGGCTACCCAATACAGAGGGCCTTCGGTCTCGGCGCAGAGGCCGGCCTCTACTGCGTGACCGAGGTCCACACCAGGGACGACATCGACAGGCTCGCCGGAGCCCTCGAGGAGGCGATCTAGACGAAGAACTTCAGGCAGGCCTCCTGGGACGAGCCCCTGATCAAAGAGCTCAGCAGGCCCGGCAGGGTGGGGATGGAAGTCCCCTGCGACCGGAAGATCGCCGTCCGGTTCAAGGACCCGGCCGCCCTGGTTCCCCCCTCGGTGAGGCGGGGGCCCGTAGAACTCCCCGAGCTCTCCGAGCTGCAGGTCCTCAGGCACTTCAACCGCCTCTCCCAGATGAACTTCTCCGTGGAGCTGGGCATGTACCCACTGGGGAGCTGCACCATGAAGTACAACCCCAAGGTCTCGGAAATGGTCTCCGGCTTGGACGCCATGAAGAACGCCCACCCCCTGCAGCCCCCCGAGACCGTACAGGGGCTGCTTTCGATCTTCTACGAGCTCGAAGGGTACCTCCGCGAGGTCACCGGCATGCACAGGTTCTCCCTCTCCACGGCTGCTGGCGCCCAGGGGGAGCTCGCCGGCGTCCTCATGATCAGGAAGTACCTCAGGGACCACGGCCAGGGGGAGCGAAGCGAGATCCTCGTCCCAGACTCTGCCCACGGTACAAACCCAGCCAGCGCGGCTATGGCAGGGTTCGAGGTGGTCAAAGTCCCTTCAGACTCGAGCGGCCAGGTCAGGGCTTCCGCGGTCCAGGAGCTCTGCTCCCAGAGGACCGCTGGGATGATGTTCACAGTGCCGAACACTCTCGGTCTTTTCGAGGGGGAGGTAACCGAGGTCTGCAGAGCGGTCCACGACGCCGGAGGCCTGATGTACTACGATGGCGCCAACATGAACGCCCTGCTCGGCCGGGCTAGGCCCGGGGACATGGGTTTCGATGTGGTCCACCTCAACCTCCACAAGACGTTCGCGACCCCTCACGGAGGAGGGGGGCCTGGGGCCGGCCCTGTCGGTGTCACAAGGAAGCTGGCCGAGTACCTCCCGGTCCCCCTCGTCTCCAGGGGAAAGAAGGGATACGCACTCGACTACGACCTCGACCACACCATAGGCCCCCTGAAGGGGTTCGTCGGGAACTCCGCGATCTTGCTCCGAGCCTACGTCTACATCCGCCTGCTGGGCGCGTCGGGCCTGGCCGACGTGTCCTCCCTGGCCGTGCTTGCGGCCAACTACCTCTGGAAGAGCCTGGATCCCGACGCGTTCCCAGCATCCCACGGCGAGGGACTCCACAGGAAGCACGAGGCCGTGGTCTCGGTCAAGAGCGAGCTCCCCGGTGCCGCGCTCACAGTCGCCAAGGCCATCCTGGACCACGGAATGCACGCCCCCACAGTCTACTTCCCTCTCATCGTCCACGAGGCGCTGATGATCGAGCCGACCGAGTCCGAGCCCATCGAGATGCTTGACGAATACGCCGCAGCCCTCAACGAGATCTACAGGGAGATGAAGGACGGGACTCTCGGGCCAGTCCCCAAGAACACCGCAGTCGGGAAGATAGACGAGGTGAAGGCGTCGCACCCCATGACCCTCCGGGTCCACTGGTAAACTCAAAGGGCATATATCCTCGGAAATTCCGAGTGGCTCCATCGTGCCAAGTGAACTGTCGAAGGCCGTCGCCGTCCGCCTCAACGACCTCGTCGACGAGGAGACGAAGAGGAGGTTCGGCGAGCTGAACATCGTGACGGATGTCTCGGAGATGGCGACCGGGTCCATCCGTGTCAGGTTCCAGCCGCTTTCGGCCTACAGCCCCATCGCGGTGGACATTGGCAGAGGAATCAAGAAGGCTGCGCTCTCCGTCGACGGCGTCCAGGCCGTCAGGGTCGAGTGCTCGGGGCACATGATGGACGACCTGGTCAACAGGCTAGTGAACGAAGACGAGGCAGGCCCCAAGCCTCTAAGGTAACCCGCCAGATATCATCGGACGAAGGGTAAACAAAAACTACTTCGTCGTCAACAATATTGAGTGATGGGCTTGTTTATTCTCGACGACACCAACCTCTGCGCCCCAGAATTGACTGTCAACAATCGAGAAGTGGTCGCCGTTGGGATAGGAACCGCAGGCGTCAAGATCGTCTCCCTGCTGAGCAGGAAAACCGTGCTGGTCGACAGGTTCGTCTACGTATCCTGCGACGACTGCGACTTCTCCACTGTGGAGCCCAAGGACACGATACGCATCAGGTCCACGGTGGACCAGAAGCTCTCCCCGTCGATGGTCCGCGGCCTGGCCCTCGGGTCCCATTCGAAGATCAGGGACGCGGTGCGCGGCTCCAGCGTCGTCTTCGTTGTCGCCGGGCTCGGCGGCGCCACAGGGAGCGGCCTGGCCCCTGTCGTCGCTTCAATCGCCAAGGAGTGCGGTGCCACAGCCGTGGGTGTGGCCATAATGCCCTTCGAGTTCGAGAAGAAGTCGAAGTTCTACGCCGGGGTCTCCCTCAGGCGCCTCCGGGCCGCGGCGCAGGGTGTCGTGGTGGTCGACAATGAAACGCTTCTCCGGTCCTCTCCCGAGGACACGACCCTCGCGGACGTCTATGATACTGCCAACAAGGCCGCTGTCAAGGCCCTCGGCTCCCTGCTGTCAGGGGCCGCCGAAGGGCCCCGTCCTCTGGGGCTGAACAAGCTCCTCGGCGCCGTCCTACGCGACGGCTACTCTCTCCTCGGGGTCTCGAGCAGCGGCTCGGAGGACAAGGCCGAGGACGCCCTGGCCGGCGCAGTCGTTTCGCTCGGCAAGTTGGGAGACCCGAAGGAGGCGACTCACGCAGTGATCAGCATGAACGGCGACTCCACGCTCACAGCCCCCGAGGTCGGCCTGGTCGTCGACCGCGTCGGGTCTGCGACTGGAAACGCCGGGCTCGACGTCGAGTACGGCGTGGACTCCTCGGGCTCCGCACAGCTACAGGTGAGCCTTCTCGCATCCGGCTTCCGCTCGACGAAGTACGACGACTACGACCCTCTCGCGAAGGTGCTTGGCGACAGGGTGCTTGACGACGACTTCGACTGCGCCCTCCCTGAGGGGCTCGAAGCCCTCCAGGCCTGCGACTGACTATCCTAGGAGCACGCGCACGCTGCCTAGGTCTGCGTCCTCGACTTTCCTGAAGATCGGCTTCGGATCGCGGATTCTCCTCCCGGCCTCGACCCGCAGGGTGGTCGCCGAGTCCCAGCCTGAATCCTCAGGCCGACCCAGGAACCCGAGCTGGGTCCAGATCTCCCCCGAGCTGAAGGGGAGGAACGGGCTGATCAGGGTCGCAAGCCCGGCCACCAGGTTGCACGAGTAGTACAGAGCCGTGGGTTCGTCGGCCTTCTTCTCCCAGGGTGCCTTTTTCTGGAAGTACTGGTTGCAGCTCGCAGAGAAGTCGAGCACCCTCCTGAGCGCCCTGTCGTAGTGCCCCAGTTCGATCAGCTCCCCGGCCTCCTTTGTCGCCCTTTCCAGTTCCCCGAGCACCTCGTCCTCCGCCTGCCCTCTTGGGCCCGGGGCCGGCACCACGCCGTCGTGCTTGCTCTGCACAAAGGAGAGCGCCCGGTACACGAAGTTCCCGACGCTGGCGACCAGCTCGTTGTTGATTTTGTCTGCGAACTCCTTCAGGTCGAAGTTCGAGTCCGACTGGCTCAGCGGCGTGATCCTGGTCAGGTAGAACCTGAGATAGTCTGGGGGGAAGTGGTCCAGGAACTCCCTGACCGTTATCATCCAGTGCTTGCTCCTCGACACCTTCTTCCCCAGAAGGAGCAGGTGCCCCCTGGTGGGGATGTAATCCGGCAGCTTGTACTCCTCCTCCCCTATCCTCATGCTCGGAAGGAAGAGGTAGTGGTGGTAGACTATGTCCTTCCCTATGAAGTGGTAGATCTTCGAGCCGTTCCAGTATCTCCTCCCCTCCTCCCCTGCCTTCCCCGCGAACTTCAGGGCGGTCGCGATGTAGCAAAGGTGGTTGTCGAACCAGCCGTAGAGGACCTTCCCCTGGGCCTCCTCGAGGGGGACAGGCACCCCCCACGAGATGTCCCTGGTTATGTCCCAATCCTGCAGTCCGTCCTTGATCCAGTTGAGTACGTAGTTCTTGACGTCGCCCTGGAGCCCCGGGGTCCCCTGCAGCCACTGCTCGAGCTGCTTCGAGAAAGCCGACAGCTTGAAGAAGTAATGGGTGCTCTTCTTCAGGACCGGGGGCCTCCCGCATATCGAGCAGTGCGGTTCTAGGATCTGCCCCGGCTGGAGGGTCCTGCCGCAGTTCTCGCAAACGTCAGAATACTGCTCTTCGGCTCCGCAGTAGGGGCACTTCCCCTTGACGTACCTGTCGGGGAGGAACTTGCGGTCGTTTTCGCAGTAGAACTGGTCTACGTCGGTGACGTAGATGAACCCGTTTTCATTGAGTTTCGTGAAGAACCGCTGAACCAGCTCGATGTTCTCAGGGGAGCTCGTCCTGTCGAACAGGTCGTACACGATCCCGAGCCTCTCGAGGTCCTCCTTGAACCTCGCATTCCAGCGAGCGACGTACTCACTTGGCTCCACGTGCTGCCTCTCCGCAGCGATGAGTATCGGCGTGCCGAAGTCGTCAGACGCGCAGACCTGGATCACCCTGGCCCCCTTGAGCCTGAGGTACCTGTACAGGATGTCCGGGGGGAGGTGGGTGCTGGCTATGTGGCCTAGGTGGAGGTCGTCGTAGGCATACGGAAGCGCAGCAGTGATTATGACGCCTTGTCCCTTGAGTTCATCCACCAACTTGGAAACCTCCCTTCTTCCGCTTTAAATCTTCGGCTAGAGCTTCCAGCTCTTCGCGTACTCCTTCTGCTCTCTGGTGGGACGCCCTATCGAGACGCCCATGGACTTCAGTGCGGCCCTGGCCACCTCGTCCTCGAGCTGTGGAGGGACCCCGTACACCCTCCTCTCCATGCTCCCATGGTCTTGGTGGATGCGGACGGCTGCGAGCATCTGGTTCGCGAATGACATCTGCATCACCTCGGGAGGGTGCCCCTCGGCCGCGACCAGGTTCGCAATCCTCCCCTTGCCGATCAGGTACACACGCCTCCCCGAAGGAAGCGTGACCTCGTCTACGTTGGGGCGGACCTGCTTCACCCCCTTGGCCCTCGCCAGGAGGGTCTTCACCTCGATCTCGACGTCGAAGTGCCCTGCGTTGGCCAGGATGGCCCCCTCCTTCATCTTCAGTATCGCGCTGTAGGGGATCACGTTCTTCTGCCCGGTGGTCGTGATGAAGAGCTCCCCCTGGGGCGCGGCGCCGTCAACGCTGGAGACGTCGAACCCGTCCAGATGCGCCTCCAGCGCCTTTACTGGGTCCACCTCGACCACTGTCACCCTGGCGCCCATCCCCCTCGCCCTCATGGCCACCCCCTTGCCGACCCACCCGTAGCCGACCACCACGGTCCTCACCCCGGCGAGCAGGAGGGCTGTGGCCCTCATGATTCCGTCCAGGGTGCTCTGCCCGGTACCGTACCTGTTGTCGAACATGAACTTCGTCTTCGCGTCGTTCACCGCTATCACCGGGTAGGCGAGCCTCCCCTCGGCCTCCAGCGCCTTCAGCCTGACCACCCCGGTCGTCGTCTCCTCCGATCCTCCGGCGATCCCCTTCGTCCGCGAGACGTGGGCGGCGACATGCAGGTCAGCCCCGTCGTCGATGAGCTGGTCCGGATGCGAGCCCAGTACCTGCTGTATGCACCAGCCGTACTCCTTCGGCGACTGGCCCCTCCAGGCCCACACCTCGGTCCTGGTCGAAAGGTATGCCGCTACGTCGTCCTGGGTCGAGAGGGGGTTCGCACCGGCGAGCTTGACTTCCGCCCCCGCAGAAAGTAGCGCGTCGACGAGCACGGACGTCTCCTTGGTCACGTGCAGGCAGACGCCGAGCTTCACCCCCTCGAGCGGCCTAGACTTCCCGTACCTCTCAGCCAGGGTGTTCAGGGTCCCCATGTGCGCCTTCGCCCAGAGGAAATTCCTCTCTCCATCTGCGGCCAGCTTCTGGTCAGCTACCTTTGTCATCGCTCCTCCCCCCCGGCGCAGCCACAGCCGCCTCTATCAGTCGTTTGACCGTCCTCCCTGACCTCTTCATCACCCTCAGGACCTCCTCGTGGCTAATCTTGGCCTGCATCCCTGCGGCCCAGTTGGTGGCTATGACCACCGAAGCGTAGTCCATCTTCATCTCGTTGGCCAGGACCACTTCGGGGACCCCGGTCATCCCCACGACGTCCCCTCCGAGCATCCTGTACATCTTGATCTCCGCAGCCGTCTCGAACCTTGGCCCTTCGACGCACACGTAGACCAGGTGCTGTCGGAGGCCTATGCCCGCCCTCTTCGCCGCTGCGGAGAGCTCCTCGTTCAGGCGCCTGCTGTAGGGATTGGTCATGTCCGTGTGGACAACCTTGTCCTCGAAGAAGGTCGTCTGCCTCCTCCTAGTGAAGTCGAGGAACTGCTCCGCCAGGCCTATCTCCCCAACCCCGAATCGGCGATTCATCGAGCCGACCGCGCTGGTGGCTATGACCTCCCTGACCCCCAGCCGGCCGAGGGCCGCGATGTTCGCCCCGTAGTTTATCGCATGCGGAGGGACGCTGTGGTCCGGCCCGTGCCTCGGCATGACGACGTACTCTCCCTCCTCCTGAAGGAACACCTCCGCCCTGCCGAACCGCGTCCTGACGGTCCTGGACTTGCTGAGGTCGAAGTGCTCAGTCACGCCTGTGCCTGTGATAACGCCTACGGGACGGGGTCTAGTCATTCTTGGCGATGGAGAAGACTTCGTTCCCCCGGAGCTTCCGTCTGCCGTTCAGCCCTCGGACCTCCGTGACGAAAGCGAAGCCGACCACCTTCCCTCCCATCCTCTCGACCAGGGTGGCTACGGCCTTCGACGTCCCTCCCGTGGCCAGCAGGTCGTCCACTATCAGAATCCTGTCCCCCTTCGAAATCGAGTCCGTGTGCATCTCTATCCCCTGCCTTCCGTACTCGAGGTCGTAGTAGATGCTGAGCTTCGANNCCCAGCCTGTCGGCCAGCGGGGCGCCCACGACGAATCCCCTCGCCTCTATGCCGACGATCTTCGTCAGCTTCGCGTTCTTCCACTTCTTCTCCATGGCGTCGTTCACCTTCTTCGTCAGCTTCCCGTCCTTCCAGAGGGTTGTCAGGTCCTTGAACGGGATGCCCTTCTTCGGGTAGTCCGGGATTATCCTGATCGCCCGTTCGACTTCCCTCCCAAGTGACCCCATCAGGCGCTCATCCTCGCGTGTTCCAGTGCAGATCCGCACCCGCAGGTCCGCCTCTCGGGGAGGTTCTTCACGATTTCCACTATCAGCTCCCTCAGGCTCCCCATCTTGCTGTTGAACACCCTGATCACCTCTTCGTGCGAGACTGGCTTCACGCTCGGGTCCCCCTCGAGCCCTGCGTCGTAGTCCGTCGCGAGGGAGATGTTCAGGTAGCAGAGCTCCTGCTCCCTGGCCAGCACCACCTCGGGGTACTGGGTCATGTTGATGACGTCCCACCCCTGGCGCGCGAAGAACCTGCTCTCTGCGGTCGTCGAGAACCTTGGCCCCTGTATGACCACGACCGTCCCTGTGCTGTGGGACCGGAGCCCGAGCCTCCGCGCCGCCTCGATTCCGACCTCTCTCATCTGGGGGCAGTAGGGCTGGGCCATCCCCACGTGGGTGGTCTCGGGCCCGTCATAGAAGGTGTCGTCCCTTCCGGTGAAGTCAACGAACTGGTCGCAGAACACGAAGTCCCCCGGCCTGATGCTCGCCTTCAGGCTCCCGACGGCGTTCGGCGCAATCACCCTGCTGGCCCCCAGTTGCTTGAACGCCATCATGTTGGCCCTGTAGGGGACCCTGTGCGGAGGAAACTCGTGGTGGACGCCGTGCCTCGGGATGAACGCGACCCTCTTCCCGCCTATTTCAGAGAGCGTCACCCTTCCACTGGGCCCTCCGTAGGGCGTCCTGACCGCGACCCCCTGGGCGCCTTTGAAGAACCTGTAGAACCCTGAGCCGCCAAAGACGCCGATCTCCGCCCTCGGCTTCACAGAGCGCCCCCCTCGGTTTACGATTTAATCTTTAGCGGGGTCAGGTAGGGATCGGATTAGCCAGGGAGCTGATAGTAGGAGTAGGCGAGCCCGGCAGCAATCACGGACACAGAGAGCATGGCTCCGGACCAAGCTGGAATGACCGAGATGCCCGCGGTCGCTCCCGCGCCCTCCAGCACGGCCAGAAGCACAGCGAGAACGCTCAGCCCGTAGGACATCACCTTGAACCCGCTCGAGGCCGAGATTCTCGAGAACACCTCCCTCAGCACCAGGCTGTCCAGTGTGTCCGTGGGGATCATCCCTGCAGCGAAGAACCCAGTGAGGACCAGAGCGACCTGGACCCCCTGGGTCGCCGTGGCCACGGCGGACACGGTAAGGGCCGAAACCTGGGACGCGGTGTCGAACCCGAGCCCGAACACGAATCCAATCAGGAGTGGAGAGCCCACGGCTCCCGCGAAGCTCGTCTTCTTCGCCGCCCTGTCCGCGAGCATCCCGAACCCAGACCTGCCGTATCTCCTCATGCTGAAGAAGTTGAACGCCCCGATCAGCCCCAGAGCCAGAGCCCCCACCACGCCGCCGACCAGTTCCAGGCTCGACGCTGCCTCCATACTCTTGACCACGTACACCAGGGCGATCATCTCGGCGCAGACCGCGAGCATGTGCCCGGCGCTGAACAGAGAGCCTACCCACCGCGACCCCCTGTCCGCGTTTCGGATCCTCACCAGGTTGTCTATGGCCGCAATGTGATCCACGTCGAGTCCGTGGCGTACCCCCAACAGGACCATCACGGGGAGGGTCGCCGCCAGGAAGAGCGAAATGTCGGCCATTTGGGTCCGAGGCGCGGCGCTCCGTAGTTAAGCCAGCCGGACGATTCTCAACGCTGGGAATACTTTTCCGTCCCACGACGCTCCAAAGACTTGAAATAGCATGGTCGGAGGATTCGGCCATGCCCCGTTCCTACGAGGAGCTGCTTTCAAGGGCCAGGGCCGGCCTCGACAAGGACGCCAAGAAGTCCGGAGCCCTCCGCCTCGAGCTCCCCGAGCCCGACGTCATCTGGGTCGGGAACAAGACCATCTTCAGGAACTACGCCGAGTTTCCCAAGCTCCTGAGGCGGGACTCGTCCAGGGTGCTGATGTACCTCGCGAAGGAGCTCGCCACCGCAGCCTCCATGGACGGCGAGAGGGCGATATTCATAGGCCGCAAGGACCGCGATTCGTTCTCCCAGCTGCTCCAGCGCTACCTCAAGGACGGCGTTATCTGCCCCGTCTGCGGGAGCCCGGACACCCACCTGGACAAGGAGAAGCGCATGTGGTTCATGGTCTGCGAAGCCTGCGGGGCGAGGTCGGTAGCGAAGGTTGCCTAGCACCAACGGCAGAGGATTCTCCGTCAGGACTGCGGAGTTCAAGGGGACGATACTGGTCAACATCTGCGACGAGGAGCTCGTGGGGAGGACAGTCACCGAGGGCCAGCTGAAGGTGCACCTCTCGAAGGAGTTCTACTCCGGCGAGGTCGTGGATACGGGGGAGGCCCTCAGGCTCATCAGGACCTGCTCGGTAGTCAACCTGGCGGGCACGAGGTCCGTGGCCCTGGCCGTAGACAACGACGTGGGCGCCCCGGAGGCCGTCCGGGAGATTGAGGAAATCCCCTTCCTGATGATCTACAAGTTCGCGGGCTAGCGCAGGTCGCCCAGCTTCTTCAGAAGCTCCTTCTGCTGGCCGCTCAGGTTCCTGGGGACCTCGACGTTGACCTTCACGTACTCGTCCCCGTTCCCCCAGCCGCCGTACTTCGGGAGCCCCTTCCCCTTGACCTTGAAGACAGTCCCCGGCTGGGTCCCGCTCGGGACCGTCAGCTTGACGTCCCCGTACAGGGTCGGCACGCTCAGCTCTGACCCGAGCATCGCCTGCACCACCCCGACCCTGGCCTCCAGGTACACGTCGCTGTCCTGCCTCGCGAAGGTCCTGTGGGGCGCGATATTCACGACCACGTAGAGGTCACCTGGCGGCACGCCGCTCTCCCCGGCGTTCCCTTCCCCCCTCAGACGAAGCGTGTGCCCGTCCTCCACTCCCGCGGGTATCATGATCTGAATCCTCCTCCTTCTCTCCACAGTCCCCTTCCCCCTGCAGTCCCTGCAGGGGCTGTCGACTATGTACCCCCTCCCTCCGCACTTGCCGCAGGCTGTGATCCTAACGAGCCGGGCGAACCCCGCGGACTGGACCTTCTGCACCTGTCCAGTCCCCGCGCAGGTCCCGCACCTCTGTGGCGTGGTCCCAGGCTTCGCGCCGCTGCCGTCGCAGGTGGAGCAGACCTCGCTCCTGGGTATCTCTATCTCCCTGTTCGAGTCCTTGACTATCTCCTCAAGCCTGAGCTGCAGGTGATAGGTGAGGTCCTCCCCCCTGGCAGGCTGCCGTCCCCCGCCGCCGAAGAACTGCGAGAAGATGTCGTCGAAGCCGAACCCTCCCATCCCCCTGAAGAACTCGCCGAAGTCCGCCCCTCGGAAAATGTCCTCCTGGCTGTACCTCTGGTAGACCCCCTCCCTTCCGTAGGCGTCGTACTGCCTCCGCTTCTCGTCGTCCGAGAGGACCGCGTAAGCCTCGGAGATCTCCTTGAACCGGGCCTCGGCCTCCGGGGCCTTGTTCCTNNCCTGTAGGCGTCCTTGATCTGATCCTTGGTGGCCCCCTTCTGCACACCGAGTACTTCGTAGTAGTCCTTCTCAGCCACGGTAACGAGCCCCCTTACTTCCCTTCGTCCACTACCTTATAGTCAGCGTCGCTCACCTTGGAACCGCCGTTGGGTCCCCCTGGTGGGGCCTGCTGCTGACGCTGCTGGGTCTGCTGGTAGGCCGAAGCGCCCACTTCCTGGAGGATTCTCTTCAGGGTCTCGCTCTTCTCTCTGATCTGGGAGATGTCCTGGCCCTGCAGTGTCTTCCTCAGGTCCTGGGCCGCGGCGTCAAGCCTTTCCAGGTTCGCCTTGTCCACCTTCCCTTCGAGGTCCCTCTTCGTCCTCTCGGTGGTGTAGAGCATCGAGTCCGCTTCGTTCCTCAGCTCTGCCTCCTCCTTCTTCTTCTTGTCCTGGTCTGCGAACGACTCCGCCTCCTTGATCAGCCTCTCCTTCTCGTCCTTCGAGAGCTTGGTCGAAGCAGTGATCGTGATCTTGTTCTCCTTCCCCGTCCCCAGATCCTTGGCCAGCACCGTGAGGATGCCGTTGGCGTCTATGTCGAAGGTGACCTCGATCTGTGGGACCCCCCTCGGAGCGGGCGGAATCCCTTCGAGGTTGAACATGCCGAGAGACACGTTGTCCCTGGCCATGCTCCTCTCCCCCTGAACCACGTGGATCGTGACAGCCGTCTGGAAGTCCGCAGCAGTGGTGAACGTCTTGCTGCGCTTGGTGGGGATGGTGGCGTTCTTCTCTATCAGATGCTCCGTTATGCCGCCGAGCGTCTCGACGCCCAACGAGAGCGGCGTCACGTCCAGCAGGAGGATGTCCTTGATCTCCCCTGCGAGGACGGCTCCCTGGATGGCCGCGCCAATGGCCACGGCCTCCATGGGGTCTACGCCTCTCTCTGCCGGCTTCCCCGCGACGTCCTCGACGAACTTCCTGACGAGGGGCATCCTCGTCATCCCGCCGATGAGTATCACCTTGTCCACCTGGTCGGGCGTGAGCTTGGCGTCATTCATCACCCGCCGTATGGTGTCCTCGGTCTTCGATACTATCGGCCTGGCGACCTCTTCCAGCTTGGTCCTTGTCAGGGTGTAGTGGAGGTTCTTGGGGCCCGACGAGTCGCTGGCGATGAACGGGAGGTCGACGTCCGTAGAAGTCAGGTTCGACAGCTGGATCTTCGCCNNCCGGTCTTCGAGCGGAAGTCATCCACCAAGACCTGGATAATCCCCTTGTCGATGTCCGTCCCTCCGGTCTGGGTGTCCCCCGACGTGGCCAGCACTTGGAAGACCCCCTTCCCGAACTCCATGATGGTGGCGTCGTGGGTCCCCCCTCCGAAGCTGAACACGAGGATCTTCATCTCCTTCTCGGACTTGTCCAGCCCGTAGGCAAGGGACGCAGCCGTAGGCTCGTTGATTATCCTCACGACCTCCAGCCCAGCTATCTCCCCGGCGTCCTTGGTGGACTGGCGTTGGTTGTCGTTGAAGTGGGCGGGCACAGTGATGACCGCCTTCTTGACCGGGTACCCGAGGAACACCTCGGCGTCGTGCTTGATCTTCTGCAGGATGTAGGAGCTCAGCTGCTCGGGGGAGTACTCCTTGCCGTAGAGGCTCACCCTGTAGTCGGTCCCCATCTTCCGCTTGATCTCAAAGACCGTCCCGTCTGGGTTGGTCACGACCTGGCGCCTCGCCGGGTCGCCCACCAGGAGCTGCCCGTCCTTCGTGTAGGCCACCACCGATGGGAACATCTTCCCAGCGGGGGTCGCGCCCTCGGCGCTGGGGATCACCACTGGCCTCCCAGCCTCCACCACAGCCGCGGCGGAGTTGGTCGTCCCCAGGTCTATCCCGAGTATCTTCTCTCTGGCGCTACTCATCCTTCTTCTCCTCCTCGGGCGCCCTTGACGCCAATTCAACCTTTACCATGCTGGGCCTCAGGAGCGTCCCCCTGAACGTGAACCCGGGCCTCACCTCTTCGACCACCACGTCCTTGCCCGGCGAGCCCCCCTGAACCTTCTCCACAGCCTCGTGAACTGCTGGGTCAAAGGGCCTGCCCACCGATTCAATCCGCTCCAGCCCGGCCGCCTCGAGTGCCGTACGGAGGTTCCTTCTGACCATCGCTATGCCCTCTTTCAGCGAGTCGCCCCCCTGCCCGCCTTCCTCTGAATGCTTCGCTGCCAGGTCAAGCTCGTCCTGGACCACCAGCAGCCGCGTGAGGAGGCTCCTCGCCACTGACTCCTCCGCGTCCTTTAGCTCCCTGTCCATCCTCTTCCGCAGGTTCTCGAGGTCAGCCTGGGCGTACTTCAGCCGCGTCAGGAGCTCGTCGTTCTGCTTCTTCTGCTCGGCCAGCTCCCGCTTCAGCTCCTCCTCTTCCTCCTTGAGTTCCTCAGCCCCTCCGCTTGCCTTAGCCTCCATCTCGCTTCCTTCCCTGCTGGTCCGGTTTCCCGCGCCCGGTCTCATAGGTATAAATTTTCATCAGTCCTGGGCGCGGCGTGGCCGAGTCTGACGAGTCCAGGAAGATGCAGGAGAGGCTTCTCCGCTTCGAACGGGAGAGCAGGTACCTCCGCAAGGACTCCGACCAGAGGAAGGTGCTTGAGGAGGTCTTCGACCGGTCCACCCTCCTTGCGATTGAGGAGCTCATAGCCCGGAAGGACCTCGGCGAGCTGAACGGCGTCGTGAACGCCGGGAAAGAGGCGCGGGTCTACTTCGGCGAGGACAGGGACGGGGGCCCCGTGGCGGTCAAGATCTACCTCGTGTCCGCCTCCGACTTCCGGAAGCGGCTCGGCTACATTGCCGGGGACAGGAGGTTCGGAAGGCTGCCCTCTGGTTCGAGAGACACCATCTACCTGTGGACCAGAAAGGAGTTCAAGAACCTCCAGGTCGCCGACGCCGCAGGGGTCCGGGTCCCCAAGCCCATCGCCTTCCTCAAGAACATCCTGGTGATGGAGTACGTTGGCACCCCGCCTCAGCCTGCCCCCACCTTCGCTGAGACCGAGGTGGACGAGCAGGACTACGACTGGACCTTCGAGACCATCGGGAGGCTCTGGGCGAAGGGGAAGCTAGTGCACGCCGACTTCTCGGAGTTCAACGTCTTCAAGACCGAGAAGGAGAGGATCCTGTTCGACATGGGCTCCGCGGTCCTCTCCTCCCACCCCCAGTCGGAGGAACTCCTGAAGAGGGACCTGTCCAACATGGTCAGGTTCTTTAGGAAGCGCGGGATTACCAAGAACGACGCTGGTTCCTGGATGGAGGAGATTGTGAAGTGAGCTTCGAGCAGGTCGTTCGCATACCGGTGGAGAGAGTGGGGGCCGTGATAGGCAGGGAAGGGGGCACGAAGAAGTTCCTGGAGGACGAGATGGGAGTGACCATCAGCGTCGACAGCAGGGAGGGGTTGGTCACCGTCAAGTCTGATAGCGCCCTCAAGGCGGACCCGTTCTCGGCCACGAGGGTCATAGAGGCCATCGGGCGCGGGTTCTCTCCGCAGAGGGCGAGGCGCCTCCTGGACCAGGGAACCGCCCTGGAGGTGATCGACCTCCGCGACTTCGCAGGGAGGAGCGCCAACTCCCTCGACAGGATCAGGGGGAGGGTCATAGGCCTCAAGGGGAAGTCGAGGCGGGTCATCGAAGAGCTCACGTCGTGCCACCTCTCCGTCTACGGCCGGACCGTGGCGATCATCGGGGAGGCGTCGGAGGTCCAGCTGGCGTCCGAGGCTGTCAGGTCCCTGGCCACAGGGAGCCAGCACAAGACTGTCTACAACTCCCTGCAGAGGGCGAGGACGAAGCGCAAGATGGAACGCATGTTCCTATGGGAAGGCACGTCTCCAGAGACGATCGAGGAGAAACTGCGAAAGCTCGAGAGTTAGCATATATCCGAACCTCATCGATACCTGCGGGGCGGAGCGCTGTCGCCTGCAAGAAAGGAAATGAGTCTATTGGGAAACTCAAGACGAACCATCAGTCTGGAGGAGGCTAGGGGCACGTGAGCAGCAAGACCACCTTCGCGGAGATTTCGCCATCCGAGTTTTTCTACAGGAACCGTGACCTGGCCGGTTTCACCAACCCGGCGAGGGCCCTCTACATGGCCGTTAGGGAGCTGGTGGAGAACAGCATGGACGCCGCCGAGCTGGCCGGGGTCCTCCCTGAGATCTACGTGAGGATGACCTCTGAGAACCCCAACCCTGAGGTCCCGGACCCGAAGCCATACAGGCTGGTGGTGATTGACAACGGGCCTGGAGTGGCGCCCCAGCACGTCCCCAGCGCCTTCGGGAAGGTCTTCTACGGCTCGAAGTACGTCCTCCGCCAGTCCAGGGGCATGTTCGGCCTAGGCGGGACCATGGCGATGCTCTACGGGCAGATTACCACGAACCGCCCCTTCACGATAATCACGTCTCCCGACGGGAAGAGGAAGTACGGCTTCCAGATGATGATAGACATCACTGAGAACAGGCCCATGGTGCTGAAGCGTTTCAACAGCGACGCCAACGGCACTACTGGGACCCGCGTCGAGATGGTCCTAGAGGGGGACTACCTCCGTGCTTCCCAGAAGATCGGAGACTACTTCAAGCAGACAGCGCTTGTCGCGAGCTACGCAAACCTGACCTTCGTGGACCCTCTCGGCCAGGTCACGTTCTACGAGAGGGGGACCAGCTCCATGCCTTCCCCCCCGAAGGAGACCCTCCCCCACCCCTACGGAGTCGACGTAGAGGCGTTCAAGCGCATAGTCAAGCTGTCTGAGGAGCACGACATGAAGAGCTTCATGGTGACCCACTTCCACAGGGTCGGGGACAAGATAGCGACCAAGTTCCTCGAGTTCGCGGGGATAAGCCCCAGGCTTCCCCCCAAGAGGCTCAACACCAACCAGATAGTGGCCATCGTCGACGCGCTCCAGAGGTTCCCGGACTTCCTTCAGCCCGACGCTGCGGTCCTCTCCCCCATTGGCGAGGACATCCTCCTCGCTGGCATCAACAAGGAGCTGCAGCCCGAGTTCGCTACAGTCGTCGACAGGCCTCCGTCGTCCTACTCAGGGTTCCCCTTCCTGGTCGAGGTCGGGGTCGCCTACGGCGGCAAGATCCTCCAGCCCGGCGTCAAGCTCTTCAGGTTCGCCAACCGCATCCCGCTCCTCTACGACGAGAGCAGCGACGTCAGCTTCGAGGTCCTCAACCAGGAGGTAGACTGGCGCAGGTACCACGTGCCTTCGGACGCGCCGGTGGGTGTGATCACCCACATCTGCTCGACCCGCATCCCCTACAAGACCGTCGGGAAGGAGTACATCGCGGACAGGCCGGAAATCCAGAGAGAGATCAGGAACGCTGCCAGGGAGGCCCTCAGGCGCCTCGGCATCTTCCTCTCGAGAAAGGGGAGCATGGAAGCCGTCCAGAGGAAGATGAACATCTACGGCAAGTACCTCCCGCTAATAGCGAAATTCTCCACGGAGCTCGCAGGAAAGAGGAACCTTCCCGACTACAGAGCGCTTATCGGCGAGGAGGGCGACGAGCCTCAGGAGGAACAATCCGCGGCGGAGGAGCAGCCGGCGGAAACGGCGGAGGGGGAGAATGCCAACCAGGAAGAGGGCGGCCAGGAAACAATCGACAAGTACGGCGGAAGCTAGGCAGACCACGGTCCAGGGGCTCCTGAAGGACCTTGGAGGGAGCATCTACACGGACCTGGACGCGGGCCGCTTCCCCAGCCTGACCCTGGCGAGCCGTTCCGTCAGGAACATAGTCTACGACAAGAAGCTCCAGCAGTTCGTCCTGGGAGCCACCACCGTCAAGAAGTCGTCAGGCAACATCAAGCACATCAGGCCCTTCACCCAGCTGGTCTGGCTGGCCTACTTCGCGAAGAAGCTCGTCGACGAGAAGCGCACCTCCACACTCAGGGACGTCTTCTACTCGGCCCAGGCTTTCAACGTCGAGTTCCAGGACCAGGCCGAGTCTGACGAGCTGATCACAGACCTCGAGGTGCTGATGGCCATGGCCAGGGAGGGGATGAACATCTACCCCGAGGAGAGGAGCGCCATCTTCGGGAACATGAGGATCGAGTACACGGTCCCCGGCTACGAGGGGAAGATGGCGGACCTCTCAGCGAACCCAGACGGAGTCATGATAGGGCCGGCCCTGACTACCGCCGAGTTCAGGGACACTGACGCAGAGATAGTCCTCGCGATCGAGAAGGGCGGCCTCTTCACCAGGTTCACCGAGGAGAGGGTCCACCAGAAGTACAAGGCGATTCTGATAAACACCGCAGGCCAGCCGCCCAGGTCGACGAGGTATCTGATACGCAGGCTCAACCAGGAGCTGGGCCTACCGGTCGGGATCCTCTGCGACGCTGACCCCTGGGGAGCCCACATCGCCATGGTGATCAGGTCCGGCTCGGCCAACGCCGCCCATCTCAGGGAGCTGACAACCCCGGAGTCCGTCTGGCTCGGGGTCTGGGCCAGCGACATCCAGAAGTACAAGCTCCCATCGGACAAGCTAACGGAGGTCGACATCAAGAGGCTCTACGAGCTGAAGGCCGACCCCAGGTACACGGAGAAGATGTGGCACAACGAGCTCGAGACCTTCCTAAAGTACAGGCGCAAGAGCGAGCAGGAGGCATTCGCGAGGTACGGCCTAAGCTATATCGTCGACACCTACCTTCCCGAGAAGCTAGAGCTCATGAAGAGCGCTTGACTCAGCTGGACCGCATCTCCGCGGCGCAGGCTCACTCACCCTGTCTCTCTCATGACGAATAAGCGCTAAATACCCTGAGCCGGCTGGCCAGAAAAGACGACGATGACCATAGAGGCACAGCAGTCTAGAGTGGACGCCCTCATCCGTCTCATCGGGCTCATCGTCCTCGTCTTCGGCCTTGTTCTGGTCTACTTCACCTACACCAACGCCGGGGACGCCGGCCTCGCTCCCGAGATTGTCACGGTCAACTACGCCCTGGGGGCCCTCCTCTCGCTGGCAGGGGCCCTCGCAATGTTCGCGAAGTTCAAGTGACTCGCTTGGCAGTCAAGACAGCCCTAGCCGGGGTCGGAAACAGCGCTTCCGTGTTCGTCCAGGGGCTCAGGTTCTACTCCGGGAACGAGCGCAAGGGACTCTGGCACCCGAACGTCGCCGGNNTTTTCTCCCCTCCCAACGTCGCGAGGCGGTACATCGCCGTGCCGAAGAGCAAGGTGGTCGTGGAACCGGGCATCTCGAAGGGGGACGCGGCGCCACACCTGAGGGACGCCAAGTTGGAAAGGGCGAGCTCGGACGAGGTGGCCAAGAAGCTCGAGGCGTCCGGCGCGGACCTCCTGGTGAACTTGATCTCGTCTGGCTCAGTCGCGTCGTCCGAAGAGTATGCCAGGGCCGCCCTGAGGGCGGGTTGCGGTTTCATCAACTGCACCCCCAGTCCCGTGCTGAGGAACAACAAGCTCGTCGCGGACTTCCAGAAAGCCAAGCTTCCCCTCATCGGGGACGACCTCATGAGCCAATTCGGCGGAACCATCTTCCACAAGGGGCTCCTCGGCCTGATGGTCAAGCGGGGCATCAGGGTGTC
>DAEE01000060.1:0-2897 GCA_002495205.1 Thaumarchaeota archaeon UBA183
GCGGTAAGGAACCCCCTCGGCTGCAGGGACTCTGCGGCTGCCGCGAACCCCTCGACCGTCAGGGCCCTGTTCTCGTCTCCCTTTGGGCAGGTGTAGGTGTGCACGTAGCTGTAAAGTGCGGGAGGGTAAATCGCGGCCCTCTTGTGCAGCTTGTCGAAGAGGAAGTACTCGTAAGGGACCAGCAGGTGCCCCCCGAACTCGCCGTAGTCCGACGACAGCTCGATGAGCGACTCGACAAGGACCCTCTTCTTGTAGGTGAGCTCCACCGACCTGAAGAGCCCCGGGTTGGTGATGGCCTCGTACACGTTGAGGAGCCGCCCCACNNNNTACCTCACGCCTTCGCGGAACCGCTTCGAGACGATAATGAGGTCGTAGTCAGAGTCGGAGCGCGCGTACCCCGCGACCTTGGACCCGTAGGCGGCCAGTGCTGAGATCTTCGAGGGTTCGACTAGGGCCGAAGCGATGCCGGCGACTGTGTCGCGCTCGCTGTCTGTTAGCCTCAACTGGCCGCCTTCTGTATCTCCGCTATCTTGGCCAGCACCGCAGGGTCGAACCTGGTCGCAGCCGCCACAGCCATGGGCACCTTGACCTTGTTCTCCTCCGGTCCGACCCAGTGGATCGGGAGGTTCTTCGCAACCCACTGGTCCCCGGCCTTCTTGCTCAGGGCCGGGTCGACGAGGTCGTCCTTGAACTTCCTGCTAATCAGGGAGACGAGGGCCTTCTCTGAGAAGAGGAATTTCGGAGCCACGGTGTGCTCNNACCAGGTCGACGTAGTGGGTGAACTCGTGGGCAGCCACGGCTTCGATGGTCCCCTTCGTCCCGAAGGCTACGAGTGCTGTGGAGAACTGCACGAAGATCACTACCGTCCCTGTGACCGTGGCGGGTATCACCCGTGCGAATAGCACCCCCATCTGGCCGTACTCAGCCCCTGTCTTCGAGCAGGGGAGGGTGGGCTCGATGTAGTATGGCGGATACCGGAGACCGCTCGCCTTCTCGACGCGCTGGACCGCCCCCACGACCACGTGCATCCTCTTCCTAACCTTGGTCGCCAGCGCCCTGGGCACCTTCTCCTGGGCCACTGCCTGGTCGAGCAGGATGAGCGGGTCCACGGATTTGGCGACCGTCCTGGGGTGTTAATGAGTCTTAGCGGCGCTACTCGACGAGATGGAACGTCACCGGAGGGTTCCTCCTCGATACCTCCATGAAGATCTCTGTCTGGATGACCCCCGGGATCTTCCCGATGACGTCGTTCACGGCCCTGTGCAGCTCGTCGAGGGACTGCCCCTTCAGGTTGACTATGATGTCGAAACGGCCCGTGACCTCCCGGATCAGGCGCACCCCCTCCACCTTCTCGACCTCCTTGAGGACCGCCTCCCTCTGCTTGGGGTCGATGTTGAGCCCGGCGATGGCGCCAGCCCTCATGCCGAGGCTCGCCTCGTTCACCTGGACGGTGAACCTCTCGATTACCCCCCTCTTCTGCAGGCGCTTTATCCTGCTGTACATCACTGAAAGGTTGACGCCGAGCTCCTTGCTCAGCTTCGGGACGGACACCGATGCGTCGGCGTAGAGGGAGGACAGAATCTTCATGTCGAGGTCGTCTAGTCTCGCCAAGACTCCTATCAGCGCCTCAGGTAGGCGCGCGATATTTCTACTTTATTGAGGGCAGGTCCATGATGATTAGCGGAAAGGTGCTTAGAATGAGAGATTCTAGCTTGACTTTGCCGGTTCCTCGACCCGCTTCGCGTTCACCTGGTAGGTCTCTTCTGTGATCGTGTTACCCCTGACCAGCTTCCTCTTCTTCGCCCCCTCCTCCTTCGTCCTGTACCCTACCCCCTCGGTCATGAGGACGTAGTTCTTCCCGCCCCCCAGGGTGTCTGCCCGCATGGGGAACCCTGCCTTGTCGCTCCCCCCGGTGATCATTATCTTCCCTGCCAACCCAATGGTGGCGCCGTCAATGACCTCGCCAATCCTTCGCCCAATGAGGGGCTGGGCCTGGGCGTCCTTGACCTCCGAGGCCTCGGACTTCCCTGTCTTGGGGTCCGAGAGTATCAGCTTGAAACTGACCATTCAGGCGGCTCCGTTTCTGTCGGGTAAATAAGCTTGGAGACGGCCGGACGAGAAAGGATGGCTAGAACCCGTACATCGGGTCGGTAGGAGACTTGATGTTGATTATCTCCTCGAGGACCGCGCGCTCGGCCTCCGTCAGCGATCCGAGTAGCTTCGTCCTTAGGGCCTTCGCCTCGTGGCTCCTGGGCATCGTGTAGATGGTGTCGTTCTCCTTCACCTGCCTCCCGAGGGTCGGCCCGTCCACGGAGATGGCCACCTTGTCCCCCTCCTTGGCTTCGCCCAGCGCCTTCCCCTGGTCCTGGATCTGCTCGAGGGTGCCCAGCTCAACCCCCTGGGTGGACATCAGCCTCACCTTGGGCTGCAGCCTCCCGGTCACCACCTCGACTCCGAACACAGCCGGGTCGTTCCGCCTGAAGAAAGTCCCAGGGATCACCTTGAGCTTGCACGGCCGGGTGAGGCTTGAAAGCGCAGCCTTCTCGTCCGCCTCCCTCTTCGCCGCGGCCCAGTTGACGTAGTTGTCTATCACCTCGTAGATTATCGCGGATACGAAGACGGGGCTCGTCCCGACGTAGTCCTTCGCCTCGGGGAGGACCCTGGCGTCGAAGCCCAGTATGGCCCCNNCGCTCTTCGAGCATCCTCAGCAGCGCCTCGAGGCCGCCTATGCTCCCAGCCTTCACGATAACCCCCATGTTGTCTGTCTTCACGACGATGTTGGAGAGCTCCCTCTCCATCTCCGCCTTCAGCTCCTGGAACTCCCTGTCGGTCCTGAAGGAGGCCACCGACGTCCCAGGGACGACGCCGGCAAGGTCGGCCGAGACCAGCTTGACCCC
>DAEE01000060.1:2927-4529 GCA_002495205.1 Thaumarchaeota archaeon UBA183
CTGCGGACAAGGCCGATTGTGTCCCCAACGCTCAGGGACCCCTCCGTGAGGATGACGTTGGCTGTCTCGCCGATGCCCATCTCCTCCTGCATCTCGAGGATTATCCCGCGCCCGGCCACCTTCTCCACAGTCTGGAGTTTCCCTTTCAGGAACTGCTGCGCCAGGCCGATGAGCATTGCCAGCATCTCGGGCATCCCGACGTGGGCCCGGGCGGAGACTGGGACAACGGACACCTGCTGCCTGAAGTCCTTCACCCTGTAGTACGCATCGGATTGGAAGCCGAGCCTGGAGAGCCCGCCGACGACATTGTAGAGGCGCTCCTCCAGCTCGTCGTTCCACTCCGGAGGCTGCTCCTTCATCACCTGCAGGAGCTGGCCCCTGCTCCCCTTGCGCCAGCCGGCGATCATGTCAATCTTGTTCAGGGCCACGAGGAACGGGACCCGGCGTTGCTTCAGGATGTCTATGCTCTCAAGGGTCTGGTTCTCGAGCCCCTTGAGGACGTCAACCACGAGGATAGCGATGTCGGCGGCCGAGCCTCCCCTGATCCTGAGGTTCGAGAAGACTGCGTGCCCCGGGGTGTCGATCATCAGGAGCCCCGGGACCTGCAGCTCTCCCCCGGCCTTGTCGAGGAGGGGCCCGCAGATCTCCTTCAGTGTCTCCATGGGGAAGAAGCTGGCCCCTATCTCCTGGGTGATCCCGCCCACTTCCCTGGCCTGGACCCCTGTGCCCCTGAGAGCGTCCGCTAGGCTGGTCTTTCCGCTATCGACATGGCCGAGGATAACAACTACAGGCTGCCGCATCCGGGCCTTCTCTGACATGTTCCACGCAGCTCCTTATGACGCCCTCACCCTTTCGTCTTGCCGAAGAAAACGCGGCTCTCCTTTGTAAAGCTCTCGGCCGAGTCCGAGGCATGGATCGTGTTGTCGGTGTACCCAAGGCTGAAGTCCCCCCTGATCGTCCCAGAGGCAGCCTCCCAGCTCTTGGTGGCTCCGACCATCCTCCTGACCGTGGCCACTGCGTCCCTCCCTGAGAGTATCGCGCCGACGACAGGGCCGGAGGTGATGAAAGAGACCAGCTCGCCGAAGAAGGGCTTCCCCTTGTGGACAGAGTAGAACTCCTCTGCCAGGGCCTTGGACATGGTCTGCATCCTGAGCTCCTTGACGACGAACCCCTTGTGTTCGAACCTAGCCAGGATCTCCCCGACGAGACCTCTCCTTACCCCGTCGGGCTTTATCACGATGAGCGTATCTTCGGTGTTCGAGCTCATTTCTTGTTGGCCCCCCGCGCCCACTTCAGCTTCCTCGGGTCGCGCCCAAGCTTGAGCTCGTTGGTCTTGCACTTCGAGGAGCAGTAAGATCGCGTAGAGCCGTCGTTCCTTACGAACAGGATGCCGGAGCCGAGCCTGACCTCTTTGCCACAGAAAGCGNNCTTTCTTTCACGGCCTTTGAGACTCGGGATATAAAGGACGCGCCTGGTTCGGATGCCTAGCCGAGTCGGGGCCCTCTCATTGAGGCACGCTCCCGCCCATTGTCCGCATCCAGAACTGAGCCTCAACTATCGTCCTCTGGGCCAGGTCCTTTGGGTGTGCCACGAAGCCCTTCA
>DAEE01000060.1:4549-8880 GCA_002495205.1 Thaumarchaeota archaeon UBA183
CCCTCGAGGTCGTTCTTGTCTGCGAAGGCGCTGCAGAGAAACGGGAGGTTGCCCGAGAGGATGATCTCCCTCACCGACATCCCCCTGGACCGAAGGGCGGCGTACATATGGCTCGGGGGGACCACCTCCTCTTCAGAAAAGACGTTGTAGAGGACCCGGGCCACGGGCATCTTCCTGATGCCCCTCCTCTCGGACACGACCCTCTTCAGGTCCACTGAAGCGACGAAGGGGAAGACGTAGTCCACCCGCTTCGAGATCGGCTTGGAGATCTGCTGTCTGAACCACATCTTCAGCTCCTCCTGCGAGTTCAGGTTGGGCGGGGTCCTCACCGGAGGCAGGATCCACAGCCCCGGCTGGATGCTCTTGAATCCGAGCTCGATCAGTCTTTCTCTCACCGCTGTCGATTCCCCCTTCTTCTTCCCCCGCTCGTAGGACTTGAAGAGAAGGAGGGCCCTCACCTCCCTCGGGTAGGTCCTGATGAGTTCCTCGACAGTCGCACCCGAGTTCTTGAGCTGCCACTCGAGTCTGTTCATCAGCCGCCGGTACGTCGCCTCCTTGTCGTCCTGTTGGCCCGGGCCCTGGCTGTCCTCCCCTTCGACTTCGAT
Source organism: Thaumarchaeota archaeon UBA183 (assembly GCA_002495205.1). The sequence continues at coordinate 5,155 of DAEE01000060.1, forward strand.
TCTCTGGATGACGGCCTGGATGAGCTCATCTTCGTTCGGGGCGCTGCCTGGGTTGGAGATCCTGCCGAGCGGAGATCGGACCCGGTCGAAGAACCCGGTTATCCGCTTGACAGCAGACAAGTTTCCGCCATACCTACTTGCATTGAATTCTAAAAGGTGTCCTTCATAATCAGCGCTGCGGTGTCAATTTCCTCTTCACGGCCTTCCTGATGTCGTCGAAGGCGTCCACCACCTTCTTCTTCGCGAAGAACTCGTCGGTCTCGCTGACCACCACTCTGTCTTCATAGATGGTCACCTGGCCAATCTTGAGGGGGGAGGCTATCCCCAGCATCTCGGACAGTTCTGCGACGCTCTTCGGGAAGGTCGCTCCGGACCTGAAACGAAACGAGAACTCCCCATTCTCCGACGTGGGGGACGGGTCGAGGGGGATCACGAGCTTCTCTGAACTGAATCCTTCAAGGACCGAGCTCTGGACTTCGCCGATCGACCTCACCACCGTCTCCCTCTCACGTTTCAATTCCGCTTCCCTCTCCAGGTGGCCTGGGTCGCTCCAGTCCATCCCTATCAGTGCGTAGAACGCCTGGTCCTTCTCGTTCCGTTTCGGGTCCTGCTTGATTTCCTGCTTGAGCGCGGCGAGCTCCGCGTCTATGCTTCTGAGTCTCTTCTGCTCCTCGAGGAGCCTCCCTGAAGTCGCTTCGAGTTCAGCCAGGTTCAATTCGCTAACCCAGATGGCTTGAGACTTCGATGACCGCTTTCTTGAACTCCTCGTGGGTCAGGTTCCTGTTCTGGTACTCGTCCTTGTAGGAGTCCCAGGCGTCCTCGGCCTCGGTGATGATTGGGAGGAGCTTCTTGCTGATCCCCTTGATGTTCAGGAGTATCAGCGCCGACGCCGTTTCGCCTGGCATCGTAGGGATCTTGATGAATATCACCCGCTTGTCCTTGATGTCGAACCTGTCGGCGAGCAGTTTCTTGAAGAACTCCCGGTTTTCGGCCGTAAGTTCCCCGCTGGTCTTGACGAGGACGCAGGCAGAGTCGGTCTTCCCCTGCTCCATCTGGCCGTCCTGCTCGAGGTCGAATAGGATCCCGTCGTTCCCCTGGCCCATGGCCTGCTCTATGGCCCTGATGTCCGACCCGCCTCTTGGCACGAGGGGGATCAACCAGGGCACCACGAACTTCGGCTTGCTGGCCGCGAGCCAGGTCCTGTAGTTGGACATATCCCACTCTGTCTCGCGGATGAAAGAGTCCATGAATTCCGCAATCACGTGCGCTGCCAGAAGGTTCTTGTCACGGTAGTCGTGCCAGCCGACCCTGATCTGCTTGGGGAGTTCGTCGACTATGGACGACCTCGCATCGAGCATGCCCTTCAGCCTGTCAGCCTGGAAGCGAAGCTCCTTGTTGTCCATGAGGATGGGGGCGTCAGAGTACTTGATCTGGTAGGCGAGGTTGAGCACTATGCTGATGTGGGCAGGGCCGTAGATCACCGGGTCCCAGCCGAACTCCGGGAGGATTCCGAAGGTCGCAACGGTGGCGTGGCCCAGGGTGTTGCTCCCCTTGACGTAGGACATGAATTCCGAAGAGAATGACCCTCCGGTCCCTCCGCCCATGCTGAAGGGCACGATGAAGCCCCTCACCGGTTCGGGGGAGATGGCCTGGATGCGCGAAGCTATGTCCTGCTTCCCCACAATCTCGTTCCTGAACCTGCTTCGCCCCTCCGCCCAGTTCCTTGCGGCCCCTCCAAGGCCGTAGACTGCATGCTTGTCTTTCATGGCGAAGAGCTGCGGATAGGACTGCAGTATCAGGTTCGCCGAGCGCGGGTCAAGGTCGACCAGAAGAGCCCTGGGAACAAGCGGCGTTTCCCCCCTCCTAAGGGATGCGCCGAACCTGAGGATGGTGCTACCGTACCTCCTCAGGACCTCCAGCTGCTGCTTCTCTCCCTTCAGCGTCGGAGCGCTGGGATTGGCCCCCACGTCGATGAGGACCCATCGGTAGGCCTCCGCCCCTATGCCGACGCCTGCATGGCCCATGCAGGCCATTATCACAGGGTTCGGCGCCAGCGGAGCCTGGTTCGCTGCCCTGAACGCCAACGGTAGCACTCCCGGTGCTTCTTTTTTATACGTTTGGCGAGCGCGGAACGGGTGCCTTGAGCTACGACGAGTCGAACGCGACGGACCTGCTGTTCTTGATCGACGGTTCCAGGAGCATGGGAGGGGGTCTGAAGACAGCCGGGATGAGCAAGATGAAGATGGTGAAGAGGGGCTTGATGAGTTTCATCTCCGAGAATTGGCCCGTCTCTTACTTCCCGTGGCCCGTAAGGATGGGCATCTCCTTCTACAGGCTGTTGGGCACGCCGGGGTCGACCCAGATCGAGGTGGTGGTCCCCCTGAACCCTCCCCCGGTCACCCTTGAGGTCTTCAGGCTGGATGAGACTGAGTGCAAGGGGGGGAGTCCGCTGGTCGATGCAGTCCGCTACGGAATCGAAACCGTGTCCGATTCGATCAGGAAGACCAGGGTGGTGAAGCTGGTCAGCGATGGTGGGAACGATGGCGCGCCGATCAGGACGATAACCGACGAGCTAAAGGGCTCCCCAGTCGTTGTCGACGCCATCGAGCTGTCCAACGAAGCTTCGGCAGAGCTCCGTGAGATAGCCAGCCTGACCAACGGGGTCTACACCAGGCCCAGCAGCCTGGCTGAATTCGAGAAGGCGATTCGGCGGTAGACCGACCGGAGGCTACTTCAGCCTGCGTGCTTCCCGTTCCGTCTCTCGAAGGACTAGTACGTCCCCCATCCTGATGGGGCCTTTCACGTTCCTTGTGAGGATGCGTCCCTTCTCCTTGCCATCGAGGATCTTCACCCTGACCTGGGTGATCTCGCCTGCTACGCCTGTCCGCGCCACAATCTGAACTACTTCGGCCGGGGTTAGGGTCTCGGCTTCCCTCTTGCTGCTCATTGCGCCTTCTTCATCCTCGACAGCTCTTGGGTGACCTGCTCCAAGATCTGGTTCCCTTCGCCAGCGTCGAGGACTGCGGCAGCTGCCGTCGAGACGTCGATGCCGATTGCTGGGCCTATCTGGTCCTTCGACGGCACGAACACGTAGGGTATCTTGCGCTCGTCGCAGAGGATGGGCAGATGGGCCACCACCTCCGGCGGCGTGACGTCCTCGGCTATGACCACGAGCTTCGCCAGCCCTCGCTCAATGGCCTTCGTGGACTCGTTGGTCCCCTTCCTCACCTTGCCTGTGCGCGATGCCTGCCTCAGCACCTCATAGGCCGCCTCGGAAACCTCCTTCGGGGTCTCGAACTTGATGTAGTACGGTTTCGTTCCTGGGGTCATCTGAAAATCTCCCAAGCCAGCCCATTTCGGCCAGCATATAAGCTGTTATGGCTTCACGAGTGGGAATCGAGTCAACCGCTGAGGATGAACCTCCCCGGAGAGTCAAGCCGAGCGAAGCCGAACCTCGGGAACTGGACGATGTCCCCGACCTTGAGCAAGGACGCGGACTCCTCGGCGAACCCAGAGACCTCCTTCAGGCTGTCCTTGTTGTACACGTCCCCATCCAAGAAGAGGACGTCGGGGACCGTGACCTGGACGCCGACGTGGGCGGGGGTGACCCACTGGAACTTCCTCGAGTTGGCCATGACCTCGTCCCCAGCATACTTCCCTGAGGTTTTTTTGCCCGTGGACGTCACCTCGACGTTGTACAGGTCCATCAGCCGGAAGACGGACCCC
>DAEE01000060.1:8983-21705 GCA_002495205.1 Thaumarchaeota archaeon UBA183
GTTGAGCGAGAGGAGCATGCTCCAGTCGTACTCGTGCTCCGTCTTGGTGTACCCCACCTGCTTGGTGAACTCCCTGATGGTCTGAGGGATGACGCCGCGGCGCTTCAGCCCCTCGACTGTGGGCATTCGCGGGTCGTCCCAGCCCGACACCACCTTCTTCTCCACCAGAGGCCTGAGCAGCCGCTTGGAGACCGGGGCCCCCTTGAAGTTGAAGCGGGAGAACTGGATCACCTCCAGACGCCTGAACTTCAGCGCGTCCCTGATGAGCTGCTGAAGCTCGTTCCTGAACTCAGAGCTACGGAGGACGTGCGTTATCCCGCACAACTCGTCCTCGACTGCGTTGGCGATATCGTAGGTGGGCCAGAGGGTGTACTTCGTGCCCGTGAGGGGGTGCGGGCTGTCGATGACCCTGAAGAGGTTGGTGTCCCGCAGCGAGTAGTTTGGGCTCTTCATGTCCCCCTTGAACCGCACGACGTAGGAGCCCTCCCTGTGCCTCTTCGCGACAAGCTCGTCCCAGAGCCGGAGGTTGGCCTCCACNNTCGAACCTGAGGCGCTTGACCTTGGCCTCGTCGCAGGAGCAGACGTAGGCATCCCCCATCTCGAGGAGCGTCCTGCCGTGCTTGTAGACGACCTCTATGTCGTCGGAGACGTTCTTCTCGTGGTCGCACTCGATGCCGAGCCAGGAAATGCCGCGTCTGAAGCTCTCGTAGTAGCGCGGGAAGACCTTGCGGGGGTTTGTGTCTTCGAAGCGGAGCCAGAGCTCCCCGCCGTACTGCACCTTGTAGAGGTAGTTGATGGTGAACGCCATGGCGTGGCCTATGGTCATGAAGCCCGACGGCTCGGGCGGGAGCCTGAACGCAGTCTTCCCCTTCACGGCGTTAGGAAGTGGTGGGAGGCCGACCCGCCCCTCCTTCTCCACCGGTTCCTCCAGCCCAGGGAACTTCTCCCTGAGGGACTTCTCCTGATCGGCGAGGGGCATGGAGTTGACCCGCTTGACCGCTGCGGCAGCCGCCTTCGAGACCAGGCCCGCCTTCGGCCTGAGCTCCGGGACCTCCGCCAGCACCCTGCCGATGACAGCCCCAAGCTCCGCCTTGCCCCCGTGCCTGGTCGCGTTGACAAGCGCGGCCTTCTCGACGACGGCGCGGGCGTCGTCCCCCAGTTCGTCTACCATTCTCGCTCTACGGCGAACCTGGCGAATGACGTAAGCATTTCTGCGGCGTCCCTGTCCCCCTTCCAGCTGATGTCGTTCAGGGTAGCGAGCGCCTCCTTCAACAGCTCGTTCGCCCTCTTCCTCGCGAAGCCTATGGCATCGTGCTTGTCCATGAGGGAAAGCACGTAGGAGACGTCTGCGGTGGTCTTCGCCTCCCTCTTCTTGTTCATGATCGAAATGACCCGATCCCTCTCGCTCTGGCTTGCGACTGATAGCAGGTGGAGGAGGATGAGTGTCCTCTTCCCCTCGAGGATGTCGTCGGACTTCGCCTTCCCGTACTTCTTCTGGTCCCCCACGAGGTTGAGCGAGTCGTCCTGTATCTGGAAGGCGATGCCCAGGTTGATCCCGAACTCCTTGAGCTGGTCCAGCATCCGGCCATCGGCCCCGGCCACCAGGGCCCCCAGCCTGCAGGGGCTTGCGACCGTGTACCACGAGGTCTTGCGGGTGCACATCTCGTAGTAGTCCTTCACCGTCAGGTCCCACCTCTTCCCGGCTACCCACCCCAGCTCCATGTGCTGTCCTTCGGTGGTCTCGTTGACCATCCGGGAGAACTCCTCCATGACCGAGAAGGTCCTCTCAAGGCCCAGCCTCTGTTTGTTCTTGAGGATGGCCTCCCAGGTCCGGGCGTGGAGGGCGTCGCCTGCGTTCAGGGCCAGGCTTTGTCCGTACTTCCTGTGCAGGGCGGGCTCCCCTCTCCTGAGCTCAGAGCCGTCTTCGATGTCGTCGTGGATTAGAATCCAGTTCTGGAAGAGCTCGATGCACGACGCTGTCAGGAGCGCGTCCTCCTCCGTCCCCCCTGCAGCCCTGCAAGTGGTGACGCAGAGGAAGGGGCGCATTCCCTTCGCCTGCCTCGAAGGGTAGTCCCTTATCATCGTGTAGAGGAGGTTCACCTCCCTGATGGAGCTCGANNGGGAGCAGCTCAGAGAGGATGAGCTGGTCCACCCTCCCCTTGACCCGCTTCATTTCGGCCTGCAGGTCCGTCAATGTCCAGACCAGCGCTCCTTTGCCTTCTAGGACCTGACTACAGTCCCGTAAAAGTCCATGCCCCGGAGGGCCTTCGAGAACTCGTTCCTGCGGTAGCCAGAGACGAAGCAGACTCTGGTCCCGCCGGTTGCGATCTTAGCCGCGACTTCGAGCTTGAGCCTCATGCCGCCGGTGGCGTCGTCCCCGACAGAGACATTCATTCTCCTGATCTTGGATGGCGAGATCTCAGGGATGATCACCCTGGTGTTTTCCTCGTAGACCCCGTCCACGTCGAGGGCGAAGACTGCCCTGTCTGGGGCCAGGGTCTTCGCGAGGTCCTGCATGATTACGTCGCCTGAAAGCACCCTGAATCCGCCAGGGGTCAGGCTCACGTCCCCGAAGGTCACAGGCGTCAGCCCCTCCTTCAGCAGCCCCTTCAGCCAGGCAGCCACGGGTGCCTTCCCTGCCCTGCTGATGGCGTCGAAGGGTGAGAAGGGGTACGGGTTGAGCTTGAACTCCATCATGGTCTTGCAGATCATCCGGTTTAGCTCGTACATGGCGCCCCGGGTCTGGGCCACCCCCACGGCCGGCGCCTCCGACACATCGGACGAGATGCCGTGCTGCTTCGCGACCACGTGGCCGAAGGACCCTCCGCCATGGACGACCACCACCTTCTGGTCCGATGAAGCGATCTCCTCGGACAGGGCGGAGACCACGTCAGGGCGGTAGGAGAACGGCTTCGACTTGTCTGTTATCACGGATCCGCCGAGCTTCGCGATTACCGTTCTAACCAGCTTCTCACTCCCTGGACGGGTATTCTGACCGTGAACGTCTCAAACCCTCGCGCCGACAGCCCCGAAACAATGCTTTTTTCCTTTCCTTCCGGCGCGACCGCAAGGACGCTCCCGCCGCCCCCTGCGCCTGTGAGCTTCGCGCCGTAGCTCCCCATCGAAAGGAGCGAGTCAACCATCCCGTCGAGGGTGGCGTTTGACACCCCCAGTGACATGAGAGCAGAGTGGTTCAGGGTGAGGAGGGCGCCAAGCTCCTCCATGCTCCCTTCGCGGAGCATCTCGGAGGCCTTCAGGCTAAGCTCGCCTATCCCTTCTGCGAGCCTCGCGAACATGCCCGGGTACCTCTCCTTCATCTCCGACACATGGCCGATCTGGCCGCGGGTGCTCCTGTTCAGCCCAGAATAGGAGAGGATCAGCCTGCGGCTCCCGCCCAACGGGACCTTCTTGGGTGCAGAGCCTGGCCGGAAGAGTATCACCCCGCCGTGGGCGCAAATGGCAGGGTCGATGCCCGAAGGCCTTCCGTGGATGTTCTGCTCTCCCACCATGGCGCAGTCGACAAGCTCCTGGACCTTCAGCCCGAGGGAGTTGAGCCGCGAGAAAGCGGAGGCCACAGCGACCATGGTCGCTGCCGACGAGCCCAACCCCGCTCCCCCCGGGACATCGGACGAAATCACAACCCTCACCGTCGGCTTCGCCGAGAACTCCCGGGCCATCTCGTCCACGACGCGCGAAACGGGCAGCAGTTCGGGGGACCCTCCCCTCCCGAACCTATCGGAGACGACCTCAAACCTCGAAGAAGGTTCGACGGTCACCCGCACATTGCGGGGAAGGGCCGCAGCCAGTGCCCAGGCCCCGTGGACCACGAAGTGCTCCCCTGTGATTATGGCCTTGGAAGGCGCCTCTGCGATGGCTTTCATCGCTCAGACGAATCGGAGGGCGCCATAGCCTACGACTTGAACGTTGTCTCCGGTCGTGTCCCCGCTTGTGGCGTACTTCAGCAGCTCCGGCTTCGACAGGCCGAGGGACCGCGCAGTCTCCATGACAGTGGCTATGGCGCCGAAGCCGCAGGAGGTGACGTCCAGCCTGTTGAGGGTGGAATAGAAGCCCCCCAGGTCCTTGTCCAGGACATGCTGAAGGAGAGCGGTGTCTTTCCGCTTCGCTGCTGCCGCAGACTCGTAGTGCGTGAGGTCGGAGGATGCGATGAGGACGGCCCTCCTCCCCCTGAGGAGCTTGGACAGGGCCACAGACAGGGCCTTGGCCGTGTCGATGTCCTGGAATATGAGGGAGATCGGAAGGAAAGGCACGCTGCCGCCGTAGAGCGCCTGAAGGAAAGGGAGCTGGACCTCCAGGGAGTGCTCCAGCCTGTGGGCGCCGGGGTCGACTGTGACTGTGTCCTCCAGGGAGACGAGCTCCTTCGCAGCTTTGGAATCGACCTTCATGCGCCCGAGGGGTGTCTCCCACTCCCCCTCGTCGAACGTGGACACGCCGCTCCCTATGCCGTAGTGGTTGGGAGCGACCACCACGATGAGCTCTGGGTCTGGGAGGGAAGAGACGTGGAGGTAGGAGTGGGCGGCGACGGGGCCAGAGTAGACGTACCCCGCGTGAGGGCAGACGACAGCGACGATGTCCGATTTCGACCTGGGCGCAGGCGGGGATTTGCCTGGGCCGAGGGGGTGCAGGTAGCACCGGTCAATCAGAGAGGAAAGCTCCTTAGGGTCTGCGGGGTAGAACTGGCCTGCGACTGCCGGCTTTCTGACGAGCAACCGGGGAGGCTATTCGCGGTGCTCTGATATACGCTCGTCGAGGCCTTCCGGCTTCGCCTCTTCCTCGAGCTTCGTCTCGAAGTCCTCTATGCTGTACTTCATGGGCTGGTCGTCTGCGATGAGCCCCGCGTGGGTTAGGGTGGCCCTGGCCATGAGCCAGAATATTGCTGCAATGGCCTTCCTCCCCCTGTTGTTCCCTGGAATCACGAGGTCGATGTCGTCTGTGACGTTGTCAGTGTCGCACACGGCTATGACCGGGACCCCCAGCTTGCCGGCCTCGACTATGGCCTGCATGTCTGACATCGGGTCCGCGACCACCACCAGCTCCGCGTCGAGGTGGCCGGGGTACAGCGGGTTGGTGAATGTCCCAGGCATGAACCTCCCTATGCGGGCCATGGCGCCCGTAAGCTCGCAGAACTTCTCCACGGCCATGGCGCCGTGCTCNNGTCGATCCTCTGGAGGGTCTTGGCGTAGTCGATCATGTGGAGGCCGTCGGGGCGGGGCCGCGCTGTGAACTGCTCCATCGTCTTTGTGCGGACCGGGGTGCCGATGCGTATCCCTGTTGCAAGGAGCGCCTTCTCGGAGAGCCCGTGGACCACTATCGTGTCGGCCGAGCCGGCCTCGTCGTCGTCGAACTCAGACATGGTCGATCAGCCCTGCCTTCCGCTAGAGCTCGGACTTCCGGCCGTAGAACGGGAGGACCTGGTCGATGACGTCAACAGAGGAGATCAGCATGCGCCTGCAGCAGTACCTCTTCAGCCCGAGGTCGTCAAGGACCTTGCCGGGCTCCTCCCCGGCCTTGACCCTGGCTTGGAAGGGGGCGAACTTGTCCCCGATGAGGTTGCCGCAGGTGAAACAACGGACTGGTATCATCATAGACTATCACCTGTAGGACTTCTGGCGTTTCCTTCTTGCGCCTGGTCCTCCGAATTTCTTGGGCTCAGCTTGTCTCGGGTCGCCCGATAGCAGGTATTTATTGTATGCATTCAGCTTGTCCCTGATTTCACTCCCTCTCACCTGGTCCACGTAGGCCCGTGCGATGGCCATGGCGGCTGCGTCGGCCTGGCCCATGAAACCTCCGCCCGAGACGCTCACATTCAGGTCGTACTTCTCTCTGAGGTCCCCCACCACGCGGACTGGCCCAAGCAGGTGGAGTCTCGCAGGCTCCGGCTCCCAGAGCTCGACCGGTGTCCCGTTGACCCTGATCCGCCCGGCCCCTGCGGAGATGGCTGCTGTGGCCCTCGCGGTCTTCCTTGCCCCTGAGTAGAGCTTCGGCCCCTTCTTCGCTATGGTCTTCCCTGTGGCTGTGGTCGGCATTACTCGTGCCACCCCAGGCTCTTGGAGAGGTCGCCCATGGTGACGTAGACCGGGACGGGCCTCGTCGCTGTGGTCTCCTCGAGCTTCGTCATCTTCGAAGCGTCAACTCCAGACGGCACGCCTACGTACACCCTGAGCCTCTTCATGGCCGTGGCTCCCTTGGGCTTCTTCCTCGGGACCATCCCCCTCACCATCCTCCTGAGGATGTTGTCTGGCCTGCGCGGGTGGATTGGGCCGTAGATCGGGTTCACCCTGCTGCTGAGCTCCAGCCTCTCCTTCCACTGGTTGACCACGGATGTCCTGCCGCCTGATATGAGCGCCTTCTCCGCGTTTACGACCACCACCCTCTTCCCCGACAGGACGAGCTTCGCCACCTTGGACGAAAGCCTGCCTGCGATCTGGTTGGTCGCGTCTATGTAGACCGTCTCCTCACTTGACAAGTCTCACACCGCTCCCCTTCGGGTACTTCTTCAGGAACTCCCCTACGGACAGGGCCGCCCCCCCTGACGCTGCAATCTTCGACTTGGCTCCGGCGGAGAAAGCGAAAGCTCCGACAGTGACCTTCTTCTCAATCAGTCCAGCTGCAAGGACCTTGCCCGGGACGAAGACGGCTTCTCCGTCCTCTGCGATCCTCGATATCCTGCCCAGGTTCACTTCGACCTTGGTGGAGGCCGGGTTGGAAAGGAGGGTCGAAGCTTCGGTCCAGATGGGCGCCTTCTGCTTCTTCCCTGCCTTCTCGAGCATTACCGAGGCGTGCCTCAGGATGGGGTTTGTGGCTGTCATTGTGCTCCGCCTACTGCGACCTGGATGTCCTTCAGCTTCTTCTCGAGCAGCTCGATGGCCTTGATGACTATCTGCTTGGCAGGAAGGCCCCCCGCAGACTCGACCGTCAGGTTGAACACGCCCTCCTTCTTCCCGTCTGTGAGCACGGCTATGCTGCAGGGCTGCCACTTCGCGTGCTCCTTCCCCCTGCCGAGCCGGGCATAGGCCTCGAGCTTGACGGACTGCCCCATGGCGAGCTTGACGAGCGGGACCGTCTCGCTGACCGGCCTGACGTCTCTGTCCTCGGAGACCAGGTCCCCGGACATGACCGTGGAGACCTTGTCCTTCCCCTTGGCGTCGAGGACGAAGAGGACGCGGCACTTGTGGCACCCCAGGGGGTTGCCGCAGTCGCACTCCTCGGGGAGGTTGTACCTGGATAGGTCGGTCTTAATCGGAATCATTCCCAGCCTGTGGGCCAGGATTTCGTCGTAGAGGACGGAGGAGTTCTCGAGTATGACCACGTCGTCTATGGCCATCGCCGGGACCTCGGCGATGCAGAACCTGCGCACCGCGTTGGCGTAGGACCTGTCGATCCCCTCGAGCTGGAGGGTCACGGAGTTCCCAGTGTCCTCTAGAACCTTCACTTCAACCATAGACTAAACCGCCTGGTGTGATACGAACTCCCATGAGAGACCGCGTTTCGGATTGCGCGTTTTGTTCTGGTTAAAAGAGTTTTGGAGGGTTGAGAAGGAATGCTTCGTCGGTGAGATGCCGGTGAACATCCACCTTGGACGCAGGGAGGAGGGCGGAGGAAGGTTTTCCCACGAATCGGGCCTTCCCTCCCCCGGCCAGTGGGATACCCTGCGCCCGGCTCCGCAGTGGGCGACAGGCTTTCCAACGGGGGGCGCATCCGTGCTCGGCGGGCGTCTCGCAATGGCTAGGCTTTCGGCCACACAATCCAGGAACGCGTTCAGGAGGGCAAGGAGCTTCGAACCAGTGGTAGCCCGTCCTTCGCCTTCAGGGTAAACTCGCAAAAGTCATCCCCGAGGTGCCTGCATTTCGTTTCTTCGCTTTCCAGTTCTGCGTTGAAAAGCGAGCCGAAGATTCCCACGGCCATGCCCCTCAGAAACGAACATGTGCGCCCGGAGGACGAGGGCGACGAACATTCGAAGCATTCCTCGGAACTCAGTTTCAGTGCGCTGTAATCCGGTTCGAAGGTCGCCGTGGACCTCCCGTAGCCAAGGGCTCCCACTATGGCGGCAAGCTCCTCGATCCGTGACTCCGGGTGGGGCCCTATCATCTTCTTGTACAACCCTGACCTCGCCTTGGCGTAGTCCAAACCGAGCTCGTAGAGGAGGACTGCACCCCCAGTCCCGAATACTCGGACGACCCCCTCGAAAGTGTCAGACAGTCCTCTGGCTGGAAAAACGACGTATGGCTCGCCGACGCCGCCCTGATATCCGGTATGGTACTTGTCCACGATGAGCCCCATCTCGCTCTTCCATACCTGGCAACTGCTTACCATGGGACACCCTTCAATCACTTTCTTGAGGGAGATTGGTGTCGTCCTCTTGGAGAGGGCCTTGCCGTAGCCGCTGATGACGGCAGCGTCATTTTCAAGAGAGTAGCTCGAAGTCGCAAGGAGGTTCACATGCTCGCCCAGGCTCTTCAGGAGCGAAGCTAGTGCTCCAGGCTGGTCGCGGATGGTCGCAACGAAGAAGACAGTCTCTTCGCCTGGGGCGTAATGGAATGGGAAAATCGGATGCCTCCGCAACGGTTGGGAGGGCGTTTCTCGCAATGGGTGGCCAGAACCCCGCTCGATTATTAAGTTGACGCCATCCCGGGTTCCANNCATTCTGCCAGGCCAGCCAATAGAACCACCGAATCGAGCTCCGGGCCGCTTCATCCGCTTCAAACCTTATATCCGAAGGGCGAAGGGCAGCTTCGAAACATGTCTGAAGCGTCTGAATTCAGGCACCTGGTCAGGATTTCTGGCAGGGACCTGGACGGCGGTAAGAAGCTGATAGTGGCCCTCTCGGACCTTAAGGGGGTGGGCTACAACTTTGCCAACGTCATCACCACCAAGCTCAGCCTCGACCCGAGGGTGAGGCTCGGCACCCTCACGGAGGATCAGGTCAAGGAGATCGAGAACGCGATAGCGAGCACGTCGAAGTCTGCCCTTCCGAAGTGGTACTACAACAGGAGGAACGACCCGGAGACGGGGGAAGCGAAGCAGCTCCTGGGGTCCGACCTCGACTTCATCCAGAAGAACGACATCGAAGACGAGAAGAACATCCAGAGCTGGAAGGGCGTGAGGCACGGCCTGGGATTGAAGGTCAGGGGCCAGCGGACCCGGACCACGGGGAGGAAGGGGAGGACTGTGGGGGTCAGGAAGGCGACGCTGGTCGCGGCAGCCAAGGAAGCGGCTGCGAAGAAGGAAGAGAAGTAGAGCTTGGGAGACCCGAAGAAGGCTAGGAAGCAGTACAGCAGGCCGCGGAGCCCCTGGCGCGCGGACCAGCTGGCTCAGGAGCTATACCTTCTCGGGACCTACGGTCTAAGGAACAAGAGGGAGCTGTGGAGGTCGCAGACCCAGCTCAGCTCAGTGAGGAAGCAGGCGAGGACCCTGCTGGCAGCCACCCAGGTCGTGAGGGAGAGGGAGGAGAAGAAGCTCCTGGACAGCCTGAAGAAGAAGGGGCTGATCAAAGAGGAGGCCACCCTGGACGACATCCTCAGCCTCACGGTCGAGGACATGCTGGCGAGAAGGTTGCAGTCCATGGTCTTCAAGAAGGGGATGGCGCTGTCTCCGCTGCACGCGAGGCAGCTCATCGTCCACGGACACATCTCGATCGGCGACAGGATAATCACAGTCCCTGGGTACGAGGTGGGGAGGACGGACGAGGGGACCATTGCGCTAATCGGAGGCGCCAGGCCGAAGGAAACTGCTCAGCCTGCGGAGGCTCCAGAAGCCGCCAAGCAGGAAGCGGAACAAGCGCCGGCCGAGCAGCCGGCGGAGGCCAAGTGAGATAGATGTCGGAAGAAGAGGTTCTCGCAGACAAATGGGGCGTCTGCCACATCTACTCGTCGTACAACAACACCATAGTCCACATCACGGACCTCACGGGTGCCGAGACCATCGCCTTCTCTTCGGGGGGGAGGCACGTCAAGGCGGATAGGTTCGAGTCGTCCCCATACGCGGCCATGAGGAGCGCCTCGGCAGCGTCCGACGTGGCGAAGTCCAAGGGGATCACCGCTGTCCACATCAAGGTCAGGGCCGTGGGTGGAACAGGCCCCAGGACCCCGGGTCCGGGCGCCCAGGCGGCCATCCGCGCCATCGCCAGGGCCGGCTTCAGGATTGGGCGCATCGAGGACGCGACCCCGATTCCTCACGACACCACNNAGGAAGAAGGGCGGCCGCAGAGGAAGAAGGGCCTAGGCCCTACAACTGCTTCAACACTTCGACAGAGTCGACCTTTCCGTCGCCGTCCCTGTCCTCGCCCCTCAGGAGGGCCGCGAAGTCCCCCGACCTGTACTTCTGGAAGACGACCTCCGCGAAGTTGCAGATTCCGATTATGGCGGCCTTGGTCCCGGCCCCTGTCAGCCCCGCAGCCACGACGCAGGTCTTGGTCGGGTCCCATGGGTTCTTTACCTTCTCAACTATGCAGTCGAGCTCCGAGCCGTAGCTCCTGCCGTCCTCGTCCACTATGGTGCTCCAGAACCCAGCCTGGCTGAAGCGGACAGGCAGGTGGGGGTTCAGCTCCTCGGCCACCACGTTGGTCCTGGGCCCCCCGACAACCACCAGGTTCGAGGCCAGCAGCTTCTCGGCCCTCAGGTCGACGTCGAGCTTGACGGGGAACTTCGACGGCAAAGTGACGAACTGGCCCAGCGCGAACCCCAGCTGCACAGCGTAGTGCCCGTCCCTGGCCTGGGTCCCTGCTTCGCCGTGCTGCAGGGGCGAGCCGACGACGAGCCAGCCGTCGAACTCCCCAGACGCTATGAACTCCCTGAAGAACCGCCCCAGTGCCTTGGCCCTGCCGGATGACTTCAGGGTCGGCATCTGCTCCCCCCTGACGGGGAACTCCACAGCATAACCGTCGGAAGCCAGAGCGAAGAGGTTCGCCTCGCCTCCGCGGATCTGCTCGCTCCTCACCCGGGTGATCAGGCCCGCCTTCTCCAGGCGTCCGATGTGGTAGTAGACAGTCTGGTGGTGAGTGCCCAGGGCACGGGCCATCTCGGCCGGGTACTTCGGTCCGGAAGACAGGAGCGCCAGTATCTTCTGGCCCACCTTCCCCGACGCGGGTCTGAACCCGTCCGGCGTGTCAGAGACAAGGACGCGCTTGACGAGCCCAGCCTCGGACTTTGGGTCGAAGAGGATCTTCTCCTTGGCCATGCGCGACGGGGCAGCCAGACCCTACATAAACGGCTTTGCATGGTGGCATGATTCAGGGGCAGTCTCAAGCGGTCCCGTGCAAATGCCTGTATGCAGGGTACAGACGATCGTTTTACTGGGTTTAAAGAGACGGTGCTTCGAAACCAGGTCAGATGTGCGGAATCGTCGGATGTGTGGCTGAGGAGCCGGTGGCGGGCCTCCTGCTCGAGGGGCTAAGGCGGGTCGAGTACAGGGGGTACGACTCNNGAGCGGAGCAAGAGCCTCTCCGGCCTCAGGGGGAACATAGGGATGGCCCACACACGGTGGGCGACCCACGGAGGGGTGACGGACGAGAATGCCCACCCGCAGGTGTCTTGCAGGGAGCTTGTGGCCGTGATCCACAACGGGATAATCGAGAACTATATCCCCCTGAAGAAGGGGCTCTCGGCAAGGGGGCACAGGTTCAGGAGCGAGACGGACACTGAAGTGATTGCCCACCTGCTGGAGGACGAGTACAGGCGGGTCCGGGACCCCCTGAAGGCCACCATGGCGACGACGAAGAGGCTGAAGGGGCAGTACGCGATTGCCGTGATGTTCCAGGACAGGCCGGACGTGATGGTGGGCGCCCGCAAAGACGCACCGCTGATTGTGGGGGTCGGCCAGAGGAAGATGTTCCTGGCAAGCGACGTGCTCGCGTTCATCGGGCACACGGACAGGACGATATTCCTCGACAACTACGAGACGGTCGAGCTCACCAGGGACAGGGTCAGGATCCTGGGGCCTGGAGGGAAGGAGGTCCGGCGGAAGCCGACCCAGGTCGCCTGGGAGCTGTCGGACGTGTCGAAGAGCGACTTCGCCCACTACACTCTGAAGGAGATCAACGAGCAGCCTAGGACCGTCCTCAGCGCCGCTGTCCAGGAGCCGGGGAAGGTCGAG
This sequence comes from Thaumarchaeota archaeon UBA183, assembly GCA_002495205.1. Next base: position 21,092 of record DAEE01000060.1, read on the forward strand.
GAGTTCGCCAGGGCCATAAGGAAGGCGAAGTCTCTCTACATCACGGCGTCGGGGACCTCTTACCACGCTGGGCTCCTGATGAAGTTCAGGCTCAACAAGGAGGCGAAGATCAGGGTCGATACGGTCGTGGCCGGGGAGCTGAAGGAGCACTCCGGGTTCCTGGGGAAGGGGTCGGTCGTCATAGCGTTCTCCCAGAGCGGGGAGACAGCCGACGTGATGGAGGCCGTGAAGGAGGCGAAGAAGCACGGCGCCAGGGTCTACTCCATAGTCAACGCCGCAGGCTCCACCCTGGCAAGGGAGAGCGACTGCGTCCTGCTCCTCAACTGCGGGCCCGAGGTCGGGGTGGCCGCCACGAAGAGCTTCACAGCCCAGGTAGTGGTGGCGAACCTGGTGGTGGACGCTGTCCTGGGGAAGAGGAGGTCCAACGGGTTCAAGGAGCTCTCGGAGGCTGTCACGGAGACGTTGAAGTGCGATGATCAGGTCCGCGGCTTGGTCGAGGAGTACAGGGACAGGCCAGACTTCTACTTCGTGGCCAGGGGGTACGAGAGCCCCGTGGCCATGGAAGGTGCGCTCAAGCTGAAGGAGCTCTCATACATCCACGCGGAGGGGATGCC
>DAEE01000060.1:21758-22388 GCA_002495205.1 Thaumarchaeota archaeon UBA183
TATCTGACCAGAAGGAGGAGGTGTACAGGCACTTCATACGCGTGCCCAAGGTTCAGCCCAAGTTCGCGCCAATAGTGGAGGCAATCCCCCTGCAGCTGCTCGCCTACCACATGAGCGTCGCAAAACGCAACGACCCGGACTACCCGAGGAACCTGGCCAAATCGGTCACGGTCAAGTAGCGGCCCGGATTCCTGCCTCGCGACTCACAAGATAATTAAGTGAATCCAGCCGACGCCCTGGCGTGGTATCAAGGAAGGAAGTTCTGTCAAAACCAGTCTCTACTATAGAGGTGGACAAGAAGAGCGTCTCGGCTCTGCTGGACGAGATGTCCCAGACCGGCTTCCAGGGGAAGAAGCTCGGCGAGGTGGCGAAGATATGGGCGGACATGGCCAGGGCGAAGGGCCTGACCATCTTCCTGGGCCTCACGGGTTCGCTGAGCACCACCGGCCAATGGAAGATAATCCGTTGGCTTGTCGAAAACAGGTACGTTGACGTCATAGTAAGCACAGGCGCCAACATCTCCGAGGACATCCTTGAGGCCCTAGGATACCACTACTACCAGGGGACCTGGCTTGCAGACGACTATGAGCTGCTAAGGCTGAAGATTGACAGGTTCTACGACGTCTACGC
>DAEE01000028.1 GCA_002495205.1 Thaumarchaeota archaeon UBA183
TGAAGCCGGTTTCAGCACTCTGGAAGACGGCTACCCTTCCGGCCCTACCCACCGCCAGCGCTTTGCGGGTTTCACTGTGTATTTACGTGCTCTTCTAGTTCGGCTTTCATCCTGCAGACATTGCAGAGCCCAGTGGACGAAGGCTTGCCGCAGCTCCTGCAGGGCATCGTTTCCTTGTCAGAGGAGCGGGCGAACCTTGAGATCACGTCGAGGCTCGAACGCAGGAGGACGTTCTTCATGCCCGGGTGGTTAGCCTCCATGGTGTTGAGGTAGTCCCGGACCTCGCTCCTCAGCCCCTCGTGCATGTAGGGGCAGCTCACGCTCTGGAAGGGGACCCCGGTCTGGAACGCGTAGAGCGCTACCTCCTCCTCGTAAATCTCCATGAACGGCTTGACCCTCCTGACTGGGAACGAGTCGTCCACGTAGGCCGGGTCGAGCCACCCGAGGCGGGCGACGTCGCCGTGCATCAGATTCATCATGAATGTCTGCACGTAGTCGTCGAGATTGTGGGCTGTGGCCACAACTGTAGCCTTCGCGCGGACTGCGCCTTCGTCGATGGCCCTCCGCCTGAAGACCCCGCAGAAGCTGCAGGAGGACACCGACCGCTCGTCCTTCCAGTCCAGGGCCTCGTCGAGGGAGAAGCCGAAGAGGTCCTTGTAGGACACGACGACCTGCTCGACGCCAAGCTCATCGGCTACGGCTCGGGCGTGTTCCAGCGCCTCGTCCCTGTATCCAGCGACCCCCTCATCCACGGAGACTGCGACAATCTCGTTCCCCCTGGAGAGGTAGAGCTGGCTGAGTATCTTCAGGAGCGAGAGGCTGTCCTTCCCGCCCGACACGGCGACTGCCACTCGGTCGCGGGGCCGGATCATCTTGTACTTCGAAATCGTCCGCCTTGTCTTCTCAGTGATCGAGTCCTTGAAGCACGAAGCGCAAAGCACCTCCCCGGAGTACGTCCTTGTGTAGAAGGGCTTGCCTCCGCATCGTGAGCAGGCGGGCATCGGATGAAACCGGCCGTTCCTCTCTATTTAGTCTCAACCCTTAAAGCGACAAGCCGGCCGGCAAGTCAGAATTGGAGCCTGAGGAGCACAAGAGGTTCGAGTTCATCTACGGCCTGGTGATGCTCAGGACCACTCGAGTCAACTCCCTGATGGACAGGATGGGGCGCTACAGGATAACGAAGCCCCTGGGATGGTTCCTGCTATACCTGCTACCAATCGGAGCCGGGATCGGGCTCTACATCTTCCTTACGAATTTCACGCTCTTCTTCTCGTCCCAGGTCCACTCCGTTGGGACCGCGGTCAGGAGCATCTCGCCTCTAGCGTACCTGGGGCTCCCCGGAATCAACCCATACATCCCGCTGCTGGACGGATGGGCGGCCCTCATAGTCGCCATGATAATCCATGAAGGGGCCCATGGCGTGGTCGCCAGGAGCCTCGGATACCCTGTCAAGACTGCGGGCCTGCTCTTCCTCCTTGTAATCCCTATCGGCGCGTTCGTGGAAGTCGACGAGAAGGCGCTCAAGGCCGGGAGGGCGAGGGACTCAGGGCGCATCCTTGCGGCCGGAGCTGGGGTGAATTTCGTCGCAGGAATCATCTTCCTTCTGCTCCTTTCGAACGTAGTTTCGGCCATGACACCGGCGGCCAATGGAATTGCGATAGAACAGGTGAACGTCGGATCTCCCGCAGCCGCCGCAGGAATACAGCCGGGAGACTTCCTGGTTAAGGTGGATGGAATCCACTACAACGATCCATCGAGCATCGCCAGCGCCCCCTGGTATCGCCAGGGGCAGGTCATCAACCTCACCCTCTACAGGGGAGGCGAGACATTAGAAATCCCCAGCCTCACTGTGGGGACGAACCCGAACAACGCTTCGCTACCGTACATCGGGATTGCGAGCGTCGGCTTCTCTGACCTCCAACAGACCGTGTCGAGCTACTCCGGGGCGTTTCTCAGCCATCCCATCACCTACTTCTGCATCCCAGCCTTCCCGCGGTGCCAGAGCATCGCCCCCTTTTCCGACCAGCTCTCGGTGTTCTACACGTCCAGCTACGGCTCTTCCCTGGTCCCGCTGGCGAACCTCCTATATTGGATGTTCTTCCTCAACCTCAACCTCGCCATTTTCAACGCGATGCCCATCTACCCTCTTGACGGAGGACAGGCATTCGACGCTGGCTTGAGAGGTCTCGTGAGAGGGAAGGTCAGCGATAAGACTGTCTTCCGGATAACCGCCGGAGTCACCTTCGCGACCCTGTTCGTAGTGGCTAGCCTCCCCCTGGCAGCCTACCTGAACCTCATCTGACCGAGCCCCCCTTGCCCGTTAAATATCGAAAACAGCTCTAGTTCCGTTGCTGGACATACAGCCCCCTCCTGGCGCTGAGAACCTCATTCAGCAGTTTGCCCAGCAGTTCACATCGGCGGTCACTGTGCTCCTGACGACTGTGGACTCTACGGTCATAGACCTCTCCAGAGTCGCTTACGTGACTCTGCTGATGCTCGGCCTTCTGCTTTACTTCACCCACATAGAGCGGCGGCTGGGCAAGGACCTGATCAAGGGCGGGGTCGCACTGGCCATAATCTCTGAGTTCGTCTTCCCCGTGCTCAGTAAGCTTTGATCGCGTAGCGGAGGAGCGCCACGATTCCCCCGAACGAGGAGACCTGCTTCCCGAACTCCATGGAAGCGTCTGCCAGGTAGACAGTACCCCCCCGGCCTTCGATGGTGTTCAGCACGTCCACCAGCTCCCCCTCGTCTACCCCAGCGAAGAAGACGTCGTCAGATACAGCGCAGGACTCAACGGCCCCCGATGCGGCGGCGAGCCTGACGCGAGGGAGCGAGTAGGCGACCTTCGAATCCCCTGTGGATATCCTCCTCACCACTTCGGCGACCAGCTTCTGCATCTCAATCACCAGGGAGTCCTTGGCCAGTGCCTCGAAGGACTGGACCTTGATCATGGCCCTGACGCCGTCCGCACCGGTCAGGTCGAGACCCTCGATGACGCTTACGGGGTGAGACTTCAGGCGCTCTCTGATCTGGTTGGCGATGCCGTTCTTGAAGTTCCCGGGGCCTGCGACTACGACCAGGTCTCCTTCACGGAAGAGCTGCGCGACTACTTCGGCGACCTTCGAGATGTACGGCTTGGGGCTCTGTTCGTCCCCCATCTTTCCCCCGAGGCCCGACTCGACGCTCGTGTCGTATGTGAGGTGTGAGCCGCTGAGGGTGCCGATGCCCGCTTCTCTCCTGTCGGCCGCGACCAGTATGAAACGGGAGGAAGCCTGTGTGGGCGGGCGGACCAGGTGGATGTCGAGGGGAGTCCATTCGCGCTTCCGAAGCGTCAGGGAGTGGCCCGGCGAGAGCGTGACGGAGTGGGAGCCGACCTTGGTGACGCTTTCGTCGCTTGCTTCTACTATGGTCCCCCTCAGGCGTATCCTTTCGATGCTGCTGTCCAGGTGCACCTCCTCGACCGCCAGGGCAATGGTGACCTTGACCCTCTCCCCCTTGTCAGGGCGCGAGTACTCGTCTTCCTTCTTGACGACCCTCGAGCTACGGGTGACGACCACGTCCCCCTTCGCGATTAGGCGCCTGAGGGTCCAGAGGTCTTCGGCAGACTCGATGGTCAGAGAACAGTGGCCGTGCTTGGGGTTGAACTCGTTGAGTATCAACAGCCGAGGCTACTCTAGGCCGAGGTCTCGGAAGGTGCCAATCCTGACGTCGCCAGGCACTTCGCTCAGCTCTCCGGTGCGGTGCCCGATTATTCCCTTGACGCCCATCTTGGCTGCTGACTCGACGAGGCGCTGGGTGACAATCCCGTCGAAGATCAGATATTCAGCGCCGGTGGTGGATTCCATCTTCTGGACGAGCTCGCTGATTGGGAACCTCCCAATCTCCTGGAGGGCATGGTCCAGCAGGATTGCTTCTAGGGTGCCGTTCAGGTTCGGGTAAAGCTCCTTGGTCTTCACCACGACCGGCTCGTCGGGCTCCTCCTGGGCCTTGGGCGCTGCCCTCTCCGCGGCCCTCTCTCTGCGGGCAGGCTGTGCTCCCTCTGCTTTCAACAGGTTGATGACGTCGATGGGGGTCAGGTCCTCTACCTCCTTCCCCTGGGGCGCGTGCAAGACCTTCTCCACCTTCATGACCTGGGCCAGCTCCTTTTCGATGAGTTCCCCTCCCCTGTCGCCGTCAAGCACCGCAATCAAGCGCTTCTTCTTGCCGAGCTCGATTATCGAGTCCGGTATGCTCGTGCCTTCGAGAGCGACCACGTTCTCGATGCCCGCCCTGAGGAACAGGACAACGTCCGCCCTGCCTTCCACCAGATACACAAGCTCAGAGGAGTAGACGCCCGGCCCTGCCGGAAGGTTCTCCATGCCATAGTTGATCACCTTCGCCCGCTTGGTAGACTCGGTCACGTCCTTGAGCAGGTTCTCCCCCTCGCTCGATGTCTTCGAGCTCCAGTCCCTGACAATCAGCTTGGCCCTGTCGACGATCTGCTTGCGCTTGACCGCCCTCACGTCTTCGATGTTCCCGACTGTGAATCGGGCGCTGCAAGGACCGACCTTGTCAACGCTCTCAACGGCAGCTGCAATCAGGGCAGCAGTGCCGATGTCCGTCGACATCGGGATAATCACCTCTCCCCTCGTCTTGTCGTTCTTGGACTCCAGATTGATTTCTATGCGGCCTACCTTCCAGCTCTTCTGGAGCTCGTTGAGATTCATTTCAGGGCCGAACAGCCCCTCGGTCTGTCCGAAGATCGCGCCGATGACGTCCGCCCTTTCAACGACTCCGTCTACTTCAAACTTGAGTTTGACTAGATACTTTACTATACCTGAATCTGGCAATCCCATTCACTCCTTGCATTTCTCTTTCACTCGTGCTTAACGGTGTTAATCGTTAATTGATTCTTGCGAAAATTGTCGGGGATATAAACCTCTTGGTTCCTGTCGCCCTATTCCATGTCCCGTGCGAACCGCGAAAGGTTCTCGATATGCAGAAAGACCCCGTGAGATGCGTTCTTCAGTCGCTGGCGTTCGCGGAGAGAGGTGCGGAAGCCATCGTGGGAAAGCCTCTTGATGAATCGCGAAGCTAATACAGCTCCCTCCCTGTCCAGG
>DAEE01000064.1 GCA_002495205.1 Thaumarchaeota archaeon UBA183
AAGATGGAAGCTCTGAAGGACTGCGGGCCCGACGTCAAGCGTCTCCTGCGCTTCGGAGTCGACTTCGCCTCCGCTGCGGCCACTTCCAAGAAGTTCTTTGGGACCGACACGGTCGAATACATCGCCATAGACGGGACCGACGCCGTCGACCAGCAGCTCGACCTGATTGTCTTCTATGTTGGCGCCTTCGCCTATTCGGGGATGGTGAAGTTTGGCGCTGACCGGGTGGATGTCGGGCCGCCCCGGGCGACGGCGGGGAACCTATCCGCGTCGGCCGCCGTCCCTCTATCCGAGGAAGACGCGGCCCAGGTCTTCGGCCAGAAGCGGGAGTCGGGGGTCGAAGTCGACGCCGAACGGCTTCCAACGGCGCTGATGCATGTGGCCGAATACTATCTCGCCTACCAGACCATCGCCACAGACCCCTCGATCAAGATAGTCCTCCTGGACAGGACCCTCGCAGGCGACACTGCCCATCTGGTCTGGAGCACACGCGATTTCCTCAGGGACAAGCTTTGCGTCCTGCAGGGCATGGACACCCCATGGGGCAGGGTAACGGCATGCGACCTCGAGCTGGCCCGCATGCTCCTCCCCAACAGGGAACTCGAGATTCCTCCCCCAAGGAGCCAGCTTCTCAAATTCGTTGCGATTCTCGAAATGTTCGGGGGCGAGTCCCTGACCGCAGAGGACCTGGTGGCGCGAATCGGGGCCGACCCCAGGTGGGTGGAGCGCCTCCGGGACGACCTCGTGGAGTTCGACGAGAGATTCGAAGCCTTCGACCACTCCTCCCCTTCGTTCAAACTGAAGGAAGGGACATCGTTCTACTGGGAAAGGGTGCTACACGCCGCTCTTGAAGTCACCGGGCACATATTCAATCCGGCGGGCGGACATCCGCTTCGCATCGGAAAGGGAGGATCCGAGTTCTGGATCACAGCCGACGATCTGGACTTCCTGGTCCTCGTCCTCATAAGGGCTCTCACCAGGAAAGCCTGGGCCGAAGGAATCCTTCCGATTGGCTTCATCAAGGACACCAACGCCTTCGAGTTTCTCAAGGCAGCCGTCCCGCTCATGGTCAGTTCAGGCCTCCTGAGTCCCTCCAGACGGTTCCCTAACTTCAACAGCGACAAGATGCTATTTCAGACCAACAGCGTGGTAAACGCCGCCGACATCCCTACGCCTTGGCATACGCCCGAGATCGACGCCTCGTTCAGGACCATGGCCCCCCAGCCCGACAGCGCCCTGGGCAAGGGGGAAGCTCGGGTGAACGGCGCCTTCGAGAATGTCATCTATCCCGAGAGGGTGTACGCCAAGACCTACATCCAGCTCTGGAGCAGCGAGTCGACCCCCAGCGTAAGAAGCCACGTGTTCACCTACGACAGGCCCGTCTTTCCAGGCTACGACCACTGGGACGAGCTCGTAGTATACAACAGGGACGGCCCGTCTGACAGCAAAATCAGGCCTGTCCTCCACCTCCTCAGGGGGTCGCCGATGACCGACATGACAATGGCGATGCTCTACGAGATGGGGAAGGAGGTCATCCCCGAGGCCCTGGGGCACAACTACCCCCTCTTCCTCGCTGACAAGAAGGCGAAATCCATACTGGAAGAGACCCGCCAGGCGTACCTCGGGGCCGTGGCATTAGAGATGGCAAGGTCCGACCTCGACCAGCAGGTTCTCTTCTCGCGGAAGTTCAGGGACTACCGCAGCCAAATAGAGGGCAAGAGGAGGTCCTAGGACGTGCAGGCATTCGACGACATAGACGGCGAATTCAAGGCCAGGCTCAGGGACATAGCGACGACGACCCGCTCGACTGTGGACAATTCCACGGTCACCTTCCGGACCGCCCGCATCGAGTGCGAATACACACCGAAGGTAATCAAGCGCCTCGCCATGGGCCAGCTCGTCGCCATCCCCAACGTTCAGGCCCTGGGGGAGAACAGTTCCTATTCCCTGTACGAAATCGCGGACGTCTATCCCATGCACTATTCCATGCTCACACTCGACAGATCCCAGCCGGCAGCCATCCGCACAGAGTTCATGGAGCTCATACAGAAGGAGTGGGAGAAGGGGTCGAAGAGCACCTGGATCGAAATCGTCGCCGCGCCCATCGGCCATGTCATGAAGGCGGCGAGCGACGGGGTCTCCTACGAGAAGAAAGGAATGGCCCCGCTCACGGGGAGCCAGGTCAAGCTGCTTAGCAAGGAGTCCATCCAGAAGCTCATATGCTACCTGCCTTCGAAGGGAGACAGCAGGGACTACTCTCTGGGCACCCTGCTCGGTTTCACCGACGCCTCGATTCCTTTCTCGGTCAACTTGGAGAGCCTGATTCACTACATGGGGGGCGTCTTCGCCTTCACCGGCTCGGGCAAGTCCAACCTCACAGCCACTGTCATCCGGAAATCGCTGAGGGCCATACCCGACCTCAAGGTGGTGATCTTCGACGTCTCAGCGGAATACGGCATCCACATCCTCGATGTCCTCAACGAACTGCCGAGCAGGATTCTGTTCACTGACTACTTCGGCGACAGCAAGAACCTCCCCGCCGAATACTTCAAGCGCCACGCCACCCCCGAGAGCCTGGCGGGACGTGAGAAGGAGTTCCTCCCGAAAATCTCGAACCTCTTCACAGATGGGAAGGTCGAGTTCCTCCAGAGCCGGCTCGCGGGCGAAGAGGATGTGGCTAGGTTCAGCACCTACGAGGGGCTCATAGAGGTACTGACCAACACTCTGAACGACAGGTACGGCGCCGTACAGCAGAAGATACTCGTGCCTCAGGTCGTAGAGACCATAAAGCAGTTCCTCAGGGAGAACAAGATTGAGCTCGAAGCGAGGTTCAGCCCGAAGACGTCGGAGCTCGTAGCCAAGATACAGCCCCTGCTTTCGGACCTCGGAACCAACAGCTCCCTCAAGAAGACCTTCGACAGCCTCGCCACGGTCATCGAGTCAATACCCGAGGCTCCGGAACCCGAAGGTGGATACACGTGGAACATGCTCGCAGACGAGATCCTCTCGCTCGACAAGGCCTCCCCGAGGGTGTTCGTGGTGAACCTTCCGGAGGCGGAGGACGCCAGGCTCGAGACCGCCAACGTCATCAACGAGGTATTCAGGAAGCGGAAGCGGAGCTTCACGCTGTCTCCGCGCGTTCTCTTCGTCATCGACGAAGCTCAGGAGTTCATCCCCCAGACGCCCAGAAAGGAGGACGGGACTGATCAATCGAGCCGGGCGGTGGAGAGGCTCCTCCGCCACGGGCGGAAGTACCACCTGAACTGCTGGATCAGCACCCAGAGAGTGGCGCACCTGAACACCAACGCCCTCCAGCAACTGCACAGCTACTTCGTGTCGACCATGCCCAGGCCCTACGACAGGCAGCTGATCTCCGACACCTTCGCCATAGACGACGCGTTCATGGAAAGGACCCTCGCCTTCCAGAACGGGGACTGGCTCCTCACCAGCTTCAAGGCGACGGCGACTCAGAACATCCCTGTCTTCTTCCACGCTGACAACAACGAAGATGTCCTGGACTCCTATCTGAGGTAGGTCGCCGGATTCAGTCAGCGTCTGACTGCGACAGTTCCTCGAACTTGGGCTTGGGTTTCTTGGCCATGAAAGCCGGCACGGCAGCGAACAGGCTGATGAACCCCATTATCAGGAAAAGCCCGTGTATGGAGCCGATGAACTGCCCCTCCAGCATTGTGCTCACGCCGCCCGTCGCCCCAGAGAATATGGCCTGGAGCACCGCGGTGGGGACGCTGGCGGCCATGACTGCGAACGCCAGGCCCAGGCTCAGCAAGAACCCGGTGTTCACCAGGGTGGACGACATCCCTGAAGCAATCCCCCTCCTGGGAGCCGGAGTTGCGTTCATTATGGACGCCACATTCGGGGCAACGAACAGCCCCCCGCCCGCCCCGGCGAGCAGCATCGGCGGCAGCAGCTGCGTGTAGCTCGCGTTCCCCAGCGGGAGGGGTGCCAGGCCGAACCAGAACAGGGCCACAGACGTGATGAGCAGGCCCGCAGTAGCGAACCCCCTCGACCCGTACCTGTCCGAGAGGTAGCCGCTCAGAGGGCCCAGGGTGACGAACGCGACGGAGAAGGGGATTAGCCAGAGGCCCGCTGTGAAAGCGTCCAGAAGGAGGACCCCCTGGAAGTAGAACACCAGCACCAGCGAGACCCCTCCCCTCGCGACCGAGGCCAGCAGGTTGCTTGCCATCCCCGCCGCGAAGGCCCTTATCTTGAAGAGGGACAGGTCCATCATCGGGAACCGGACCCGGGTCTCTGCGAAAACGAACGCGCCCACAGCCCCCATCCCCAGGACCATCAGCGCGATGTACTCCAGGGACCAGCCTTCAAGCGCTCCCAGCATCAGCCCCACCAGGAAGACTGTAAGGCCACCGGAGAAGAGCACGTTCCCTATGGGGTCGAGCTTCTCCCCGCGTCTGCGCTCTGAGGTCTCCTTGAGCTTGAAGTAAGCCCAGATGGTCGCGAAAGTCCCCACAGGGATGTTAATCCAGAAGATTGACCGCCAGCCCAGGAAAGAACCTGCGAGTATCCCCCCGAGCGCGAGGCCCAGCACAGACCCGATCACCCCTGCCACCTGGTTCAGACCCAGTGCCCTCCCCCTCTCAGTCGCAGGGAAGACGTCGGTCAAGATCGCCGCAGCATTTGAGAAGATCAAGGCTCCCCCTGACCCCTGTACCAGCCTGAACACCACCAGGGAGAGGCCGCTCGGAGCAATGCTGCAGAGCGCGGACCCGACCGTGAAGAGCGCGAACCCCGTGTTGTAGAGCCTGACCCTCCCGAAGATGTCTGACAGCCGCCCGAAGCTCATCAGGAGTGAGGCGGTCACCAGGACATACCCCATTATGATCCAGACGGCCTCAAAGGGGCTTGCGTGGAGGTCCGAGATGATGGTAGGCAGGGCGATCAGGACGATATTCGAGTCGAGCACCGCCATGAAGGCGCCGATCGTGGTGTTGGTCAGGACTACGTACTTGTACTGCAATTCTCGGAGTTCTCACAGGCGCCAAAAGTGGTTGCGAATAAGATTTTCACCATGCCGCGCTGTCGGCAGCCAGGCCCCCGGCCCCTGTCACCTATTCCCGAATCTCTTGAAGACCTGGACGCCCACTGCGAGTATGATGACGCTGCTCGCAATCACAGCCCCGAGGTCAGTCAGGACTGCCGGGCTTGTCACCGAGGCCCCTCTGGTCCAGAGGGATGTTATGGCGTCTGTCACGTAGTACGCGGGCAGAACCCTCCCGGCCGCCTGGGCAGCCGGTGAAAGGGCTGACCCTACGAAGGTGCCAAGGAAAAGCTGGGGCATCAGGAAGAGGAAGGATATCCCCGTGGCCGACCCTGCCGACCGGGACACCGCGGCTGCTATCAGGCCGAAGCCGATGTTGCAGAGGGCGAACACTGTGATGAGGAGGAATCCGACGGCCAGCCCCGGAGCCCCGGCATCGGGGTGGTAGCCCAGAGCGTAGACGCAGGCGAATACGAGCGCCGCCTGGAACAGCCCGACGACCAGGTAGGAGACTACCGATCCCATCACAATGTCCCCGCTCGTCGTCGGGGTGATCAGGATTCGGCCCAACACCCCGCTCTCCCTGTCGGTGGTGTAGGACTGGGCTACTATCATTATCATGTAGATTGAGGCGAAGGCGAAGAGGCCTGGAGCGAAGGACTCGAATACCGAATTCTTCTGAACCTCCACCCCGGACGGNNCGGCGAAGTCAGGGAAAACGGGGTTGCCTGCGGCGCCGATTCCATACCCAGGACCCCCTTGTCGAGGACCTGCGCCACCATGGTCGGGATGACCTGAGACGTCAGCGCCGAGCCCTTATCGAGGTAGAGTGAGACGGTCGAGTTCGTCCATTCACCGGGGTCGTTCGGGTGAGCCCTGAAGGACTGGACACTGAGGTCGAACCCGCGCGGGAGCAGCAGCGCCGACTGCAGTTGCCCCTGACTGAGCGCGGCCTGGGCGCTCTGGTTGTCCGGATAGTAGCTCACTTCGAATGCGCCGGATGCCTGCAGGGCCCGGGAGAACTGAGCGGAGAGGGTCGAGTTGCCCCCGAGCATGACGACCCCCAGCTTGAACTGCGTAGTCTGCGACCCTCCCACGGCCCCGAAAGAAGTCCCGAAGGCGACTGTCAGCATGACGGGGAAGAGGATGATCATGAAAAGGAAGGCGGGCTCTCTGAATATCCTCTTCCAGTCCTTCTTGGCCAGTGCAAGGGCGCGGCCCATCTTCATATCTAAGCGCCCTCCCTCATCTTCCTGCCAGTCAGTTGGATGAAAACGTCCTCCAGGTCCCTTGCTCCGTGACTGGCCCTCAGGCTGCTGGGGGACCCAAGGTCAATCAGCCTGCCGTGGTCGATTATGCCCACCTCGTCGCACAGCTCCTCAGCCTCTTCCATGTAGTGGGTCGTCAGCAGGATCGTCTTCCCTCTGTCCCGCAGCTCAAGGATAAAGTCCCAGACTGCACGCCTCGCCTGCGGATCCATCCCAACAGTGGGTTCGTCGAGGAGGACAACCTCGGGGTCGGTCACCAACGCCATGGCGATGCTCACCCTCCGCTTCATGCCGCCGCTGTACTTGGCCACCCTGCGCTTGGCATCGTCGAGCAGACCCACCTTCTCGAGCACGAGGTTGACGTTCGCGTCCAGAGCCTTCTTTGACAGCGAGTGCAGCTCCCCGAAGAGCCTGACGTTCTCTTCCCCCGTCAAATAGGGGTACACGGCGGTCTCCTGAGGAGACACACCCATGACCTCCCGGGCCATGGGTCCCTGCGACTGCGCGTCGATCCCCATCACCCTGACGGTCCCCTCCGTCGGCTTCAGGAGCCCAGTCAGGCAGTTGATTGTCGTGGTCTTTCCGGAGCCGTTCGGACCAAGCAGACCGAAGACCTCCGCCTTTGCTATGGAGATACTGAGCCTGTCAACAGCCCTCAGCTCCCCGTAGTCCTTCGTCAGGCCTTCAATCGACACGGCGACGGCGGTCCCGGGTGTTTCCCCCTGCATGGCAGCACCGGTGTATCCAACGTTGTTAGGTTCACGTCAACGTCAAGGTGGAAGGACCAGCCCCTCGACGGCCTGCTGAGGGCAGTCCTTCGCCCGACCGGTTCACGAAACGGACATGGTTTCAGGGATTAGCTGGAGAAGGCGGCTTCTCTAGAAGCCTATCTCTCCATGTGTCGAACATGTAGCCGATTTGGAGCACATTCAAGGTCACAGATCCCACGCCTTCCGTCTCCCCGATTCTCTTCCTGAGTTCCTCCATCTGCTTCATACTGTTGGTCCACAGGAAAAGCACGAGCTCATTCGTCAGGTTGCCGAAGAGCACCTCCACAAGGATGTTCTGATTGAACAGCTTCCTGAGGGAGTCAAGGGTCTTCATCCTGTCGGAGCCCTCTCCGACCTCGACGTGGCAGAGGGCGACGATGTCGTTGGAGGCGTCGGGGTACCAATCTATGCTGAACTCGACCAGCCCATTCTCCATCATCCATTCGAGGCGCCTGTGGACTGTCTTGACGGACGCGTTCACCTCAGCGGCGACGGCGGTGGCAGGCTTGCGGGAGTCCTTCCGGAGCGAAGCGAGTATCTGGTAGTCGAGGGGACGAAGCTGAGCTTTTTTCGGCGGCTTCCCCATGCTCGGAAGGATTCCGACCGTCGGCGCCCTCATTTCCGCTTGCTTGCGGACGAACTCCACGTACTCGGTCAGTTCCGAGATGTCGTGAAGGTACCCGCCCACATAGACGTAGCCTCCCCCTGAGTTGGCGACCCAGTAGGTCCTGTCGTCTGTCTTCAGGCGCAGGTGAAGCTCGCCCGGATGAGCAGCCTCGGACCTCCCATAGACCCACACAGAAATGGCCTCCAGGGCGATTAAGCTGGGCCGAGCAGTGAAGGCCCTGATTATCCCCATGTCCGTCATGGCGCCTATCCGCTTGTGCGCGGCGTTTATCGAGAGCCCGAGTCTCCCGGCGAGCTCGTGGTACGGCGTCCTCGAGTTGGTCATCAGAAACAGGCACAGGGCGATGTCAGTCCTGTCCATAGTCGTTCGGGAGCGCCCGACCTCACCGGTCTGATGTTAAGGTTTGTTCAATCCCTGCGAGTGCGTGGGTCCGCTTGGCTCAGCCGAAGATCATGCGGCGACTGCTAGCACCAGGGCGGCCACTATGAGCACCCCCCCGGCGAAGTCTCGATACGACGGCGACTCCTTGCCCAACGCCTTGGCCGTCACCTGGGTCAGAAGGGGCGAGAGGCTCGTCAGTATGACAGTGAGCGCCACGCCGACAGTAGACACCGAGTAGACGAAGAAAGAGGAGCCCAGAGCAAGGTCGGCGATTGTGAAGCCGCACATCAGGCCGTATTCCCTGAGAGGCAGGCTCGACGGCCAGGGCCTGCTCTTCCTGGTCAGAATGACGGCCACCGCGAGCGCCAGGGCCGCGCTCAGATCCCTGGTGAAGGCGACAGTGAGGAAGCTTCCGCCGGCGTTGGTCGAGGTTTGGACTAGCTCCTGCCCGACTGTCCATACGATTCCTGCGCAGATCGCGAACGCGATCCCCCTGGGCCGAAGCCTCCCCTCCACCCCCTTCGAAAGAAGGTAGACGCCACCGATCACCATGGCCGCGGCCGCGAAGTTCGCGAGCGGGACCACCTGGCCAACCACTGCGCCGACGAACTGGATCATGAGGACGTAGGTGTAAACTACGGGGGTCGCAACGGACGCCCCCACTTCCCTGAGGGCGAGCAGGAAGAAGCTGTCCCCGCAGGCGAGGGTGATCACCCCGCTGAGAACGGCGTAGCCAAGGCCGCCGGAACCCCAGAAGTAGACGGCGGGGATGGCCAGGGCGGCAGCCGCAGACGAAGTCCTGAGGAGATTGAAATTCAGGAAGTCGAGCTTCGAGAGGAAGCCCCTGTAGTATATCGGGGTAATCGCCCAGATCACTGCGGCGCCTAGGGCGTACGCCGGGCTAGCCAAGCGGCCTGCCCAGACCGAAGATACTAATTAGCCCGTGCGTCTTTTTTCCTTCTGAAGGCCGCAACCTCGGCCGCGATGCTCGAAGGGACCGGCCTACAGCCGCAGGCCTCGGCATGGGCTGCGTGCCATTCTACCCTCTCATCCTTAGTCGGGTTAGGTGGCATCACGTGGGCTCCGTGCCACTCCTTGTTCAGCTTGTTCGCACACATTGCGGTCAGCGCTTGAACTGGTGCTCGACGCGCATGCATCTGTCCATCACGTAGTCGATCTTCGCATCGCCGAGTATCTTCTTCGCCTCTTCGTTCTCGAGACCCAGCTGCCCCCAGAAGACCAGCGGCCTCCCAGTCCTTTCCTTCATCTTCGCGACCTGGCGGGCCACCTCAGGGAATTCCTCCGATGGCCTGAAGACCTCGACCACCTCGACCTTCTTCGCCAGCTCCAGGGGGATGTCTTCGAGCGAGGGGTACGACTTTTGTCCGTTTACCGAGTCGGTTGTCGGGTTCACGGGGATTATTGTGTACCCGTGCTGCTGGAGATAGGCGGGCACAGTGAATGCCTCCTTCTCCGGGTTCTTAGAAGCCCCCACGACTGCAATGACCTTGTACCTTCGCATGATGTCTTTGGGGTCGACTGTGAACTTTGACATATGATTGCGCCGTGGCGCCAGCCTAATATCGGTTCCCCAGGCTATCTGTGCTTGGGCGCCGCCGCCTCCTTCTCGTTCACCTTCATCCTCGCCCTGACCAGCTTCTTCACAAGCGCGATTGGAATCTCTTCGTCCAGAGGAAGGTGGACTGCTGACTTCGTGGTCACGTAGCCCTCGAGTTTCCTCCTATGCTCCTGGATGACCGGAGGTCGTAGGTAGAGCCCGATGTGGTTCCGTTGGAGGCCGAACCAGGCGAGGCGCCCCTTGAAGTCGTAGTAGGGTATTCCGTAGCTTATGCTCTCCCGAGCCTGCGGAGCTACGTCTTTGATGGCCCTCCTGACCAACTGAAGCTTCCTGCGGATGCTCTCAGGCGCCGCTTGGACGTACGCCTCGACCTCCCGCTCTCCCTCTTCCATGGGTCCCGTCCGGCCTGAGGTCTCCATTAACCGTTCCTTGCGGTTTGATGGCATGAAAGGAGGCCGTCGGGCCGTCCCGGGCCCTCTAAAGCATAATAGCCTCGGCTGGCGACCCGCCCTTGATGCTTACTTCCGCGTTTTCGAACGTTTCTCTTGGCACAGCCAATACTCTCTCATACCTCATTCTGATACTGGTGGCCATTTTCCTGCTGTCAGGGCCCTCTATCACCTACTACTATTGGCGGAAAAACAAAAGGATGAGGGCGGCTGCGCCTACTGGCTCTGCTTCGACGACTGTCTAGACCTTTCGTGTCTCTGAATTGGGATGAGTATGGCAGCCCCCACCGCCGCTAGAGGAAGGACGATGGCAGCTACCTCGACGATTCCCTCAACCATGCTGAGGAACAGACCTCCTACATAGTTGAAGAACCCACCTACACCTGATGTAGCCGGCGCGGCGACTACCTTGACCGTGGCCGTCTGCTTCGCCACGGTACCGTTCTGGTCAGTCGCGCTCACGAACACGCTGTAGTCTCCGGGTTGGGTGTAGGTGTGGATGACTATCTGCCCTTGGGTCGCAGTCCCGTCCCCGAAGTTGTAGTTGACGACATATGGTTGGGCGCCTCCCTTTACTATGGCGTTGAAGGTCACGCTGAGCGGTGCAGTCCCGTTTGCAGGGACTGTGCTGAGCGTCATGGAGAGGGGCGTCTTCTGGGGTGTCTGTGTTACTGTCACGTTGATTGTGGCGTAGTCGATCAGGGTCCTGGTCTGAAGGATCTGGCTCTCCACGTCGTTGATTTGCTGGTCCACCTGCTGGAGCTGTGCCTCGACAGCGAGGGTCGAATTGATCGAAGCGGTCTGGTTGAGGAGCTTCAACAGCGCTCCCTGTTCGGTGAGAAGCGAAGCGAGGGTCGCATTCATGTCCGTGTATTGCACCGACACATCGTTGGAGTTCGAGCTTATGCTTACGAAAGACCCCAGGACCATGACCTGTGAAAGCGCTTTCTGGTAATCAGATGCGGGCACTCTGATCACTACGTATGCCGAGCTGTTGTATGTGGACTGGTAGGCCACGTACCCACCAAGCGTGTAGGCGATGGCCGAGACTGCGGAAGCGGTCTGCTCTGGGGCTTTCGTAGTGATTGCGAGGTCGGTGGAGAACTCGATCATTCCTCCGGCTCCTCCGGGGGTCCCTTGGGTCACGTTGTAGAGCTGCCCCAGAGAGGGGGCCGCTGAGGTCGTGGCGTAGGAGGTTGTAGTCGTGGACATCATCGTCACAGTCTCTGTCGTCGAGGGCGTTCCCAGTACCTGCGTCCAGCCCTGTCCCCCATAGTTGGCGCCGGGGGACCCGAAGTTGTAGCTCACCCCCGCAGCGGGGTACTGGGCTGCGGCCCCGTTGACGCCCGCGCTGAGGTCGCCGAGGTTGGTGGTCGTAGAATTGGCTGCAATTCCATTGATGCCGAGATCCGATAGCAGAGCCAGCCCGAGGCCGCCTATGACTATGAGGGCGACAAGGCCGTAGATCGCCCTCCTCCTCGTCAAGCCTCCGAGCCGGTTCACGGCAGACCATGCACCTGCGGCCGAGTTAGTCCCAGTGTGGAGAACGCGCTGTTCTGGGAACGCGAACACACACTTATCTCCGTCAGTGTGGCGAATCAGGGCCGTTGTCCGAAGCTTCGAGGGACCAGGTCGAGTACGCGCTCCGAGGAAAGACCCTCACGGTCTATCTCTACCTTCTGAGGCACGGCAAGGCCATAGGGGTCAGGGAGATCCAGAAGGCCCTGGGCTTCTCCAGCCCCTCGGTGGCGTTTCATCACTTGGACAAGCTCGTGGAGCTGGGGGTCGTTGAGAAGGACCAGTATGAGCGGTACGTCCTGGCCAAGAAGGTCGACACAGGTATACTTCACTCCTTCGTGAGCATCGGCGGGCTCACCCTCCCGAGGCTCGGCTTCTACGCCGCATTCTTCACGACCATCGCGGCGGCTTACATGTCGGCGAACAGGGGCTCCCTCGACCTCTACGCCCTCATCGGGACCGTCGGAGGAGCGATGATTTTCTGGTACGAGGCGTGGCGCGTCTGGAGGCGCAAGCCGTTCTGAGAACTAGAACTATCTACCCACCTCAAGGGGATGAGTGAACATGGAAGGGAAGCGATTCGTGGCTGGCCTGGTCGGGGGTCTGCTCGTGGCCCTTGCGCTGATCACAGCGTCAGGCGGCCTCGGATTCACCTCCTTTACAACCTTCAACGCGGCTGTAGGTACGGCTACCGTCTCCAGCAGCACGGCCGGCACCTCGACCACGCTGGCCCAGACCGAGACTTCAACCATGACGACGACGGTATCCAGCACGACCACCTACGGCGGAACCCCCTTGGGATCACTCATCACGAACGTCACGAGCCCGCAATCCACTCCTACTACTTCGGGGACCGAGACGAGGTCCATCTCAGCAACCGTCACTGGCTGGAACCCTGCTAACCAGTCTGCGGCCACCGCAGGAAACAGTGCTAACAGCGTGGTGACATTCGGCTCGGCTGCCTCTGGCGCGCCCAAGACCCCAACGAGGCTCGCCAGCATAGTTCAGCAGCCCATCATCTCCGACGCTGAGATACTCGCTCCTGTGCTGGTCGCCTTCCTTCTGGGTGCGTTCCTCTACAGGGTAGCCATCCAGGAGAGACAGAGGTCCGAAGGAGAAAGCCCAGAGTAGCCGTTCGTCTCAGATTCTACTTCGGAACCAGGAATTCCCTGCTGTTCGGCTCCTTTCCTTCCCACCGCTTCGACCAGCTTGCGAGGTCACAGAGGATCTTGTACACCTCATGTCCCTTCACAGTCAGGGAGTACTCTATCCTCGGCTTCTCCTCGGCATAGACCTTCCTCTGGACGACGCCGAACTTCTCGAGCTGCGAGAGCCTCTCGGCAAGGGAAGTCGCGCTTATGCCCTTGATATGCTTCTTCAGCTGGTTGAACCTGGCCGGCTCCATCTGCCCGAGCATGTGGATGGTCGGCAGCGTCCACGTCCTGGTTATCTGGTTCCAGGTCTGGTGTACGACCGCGCACGAGTCGAGGGTCTTCTGGTCAAGTTGCTCTGACTTGGTAACGTTAGCCATTACTAAGTTAGTCAGGAAAAACTACCGGTTTTAAAAACCTGTCCCGGCACGGACGTCCAGAAATGATGGAAAAGGAGAGAACCATGAAGCGTGCCCCAGGCTTCAGCGACGCCGAAGCCGAGTACCTCGCTGAGAACTTCATCGGCCGGGTTGCGACCGCGTCCACCTCCGGTCAGCCGCACGTCGTCCCCGTGGGCTACCGCTTCGACGGGAGCACGATCACCTTCGGCGGGTGGAACCTGTCGAAGAGCCTCAAGTACAGGCACCTGATGTCGAACGACAGGGTGGCGTTCGTCGTGGACGACATAGTGTCCACGAAACCGTGGAGGGTCCGAGGCATCGAGATCAGGGGGAAGGCCGAGCCGATCAAGTCGAAGGACGGCGTGAGCATGATTAGGATAATCCCACTCAATATTAGGAGTTGGGGGCTGGAGGCCTGAGCATGGCCCTTTCTGGTTTCGAGAACCAGGTCACCCAGGCGGTTGAGAGGCTGGGCGAGAGCATAGTCAGCGTCAGCAGCATGCGCCTGGAGCGGCGCTTCTTCGGCATCGTCCCGAGCGAAGGGCAGGGCTCGGGGATAATTCTGGAGAGGAAAGGGCTGATTGTCACAAACAATCACGTCATAGACGGGGCCAACCAGGTCCACGTCAGCCTCAAGGATGGCCGCACTTTCACTGGGGAAGTGGTCGGGTCGGACGAGGCAACAGACGTCGCCGTCATCAGGGTGGACGCCTCTGACTTGCCCGCAGCGGAGCTGGGGGATTCCGAAGCGCTCAGGGTGGGCCAGATAGTGCTAGCAATAGGCAACGCGCTTGCCCTCCCCGGCGGACCCACAGTCTCCATGGGGGTGCTCAGCGCCAAGGGGAGGCCCCTGCCGGGGTCCGACTTCATCTTCGAAGGACTGCTCCAGACCGACGCGGCTGTCAACCCTGGCAACAGTGGGGGGCCCCTCGCGGACCTCGACGGAAGGATCATCGGCATCACGACTCTCATGATACCATTCGCTCAGGGGATGGGATTCGCGATCCCCATCAACACAGTCAAGAAAATCGCGCACGAGATTCTCGAAAACGGTAGGGTGACAAGAAGGTGGATCGGAATCTCGGGCATAGACGTCACCCCGCAGCTCGCCAGGAGGTACAACCTGCAGTCCGAGTCAGGGTTCCTTGTGGCTGAGGTGGTCCCCCGGAGCCCTGCCGACTACGCCGGGGTGCGCAACGGGGACGTCGTCGTCGGAGCGGCGGGGGGCGAGGTCAAGCAAACCAAGGACCTTCTCCTGGCGATCTCGAAGGTGCAGCCCGGCGGGAGCATCAGGCTCAACGTGAACAGGCTGGGGCGCAGGGGGGACCTTGACGTGAGGCCCTCGGAGGCTCCTCCCGTTCAGGGCGACGACGGCAGGTAGCGACGGCAGAAAAGAAATAATATATCAATAGCGTTATATAACCCAAATGTTATCCTCATCCGCATGGATGCCAAGATAACCCAGTTCACCCTCGTCGTGAAGAACCAGGCGGAAGCTTTAGACTTCTACACTAGGAAAGTAGGATTCGACAAGAAGATGGACTTCGTTCCCCCCGGCGCAGGATACAGGTGGGTCACCGTTGGGCCAAAGGGCCAGGACCTGGAGCTCGCGCTCTTCCAGGCAGGCACCGAGGACCCGAACCACTGGTCGAGCAACTGGAAGCCAGGTGGGGGCCCGCCCGTAGTGATGCGAGTCGAAGATTGCCGAAGGGCTGCAGCCGAGCTGAAAGGAAATGGGGTCAGATTCGTGCAAGAGCCCAGGGAGTACCCGTGGGGGGTCTCCGCGACCTTCTCCGACCCTGACGGGAACCTCTTCTCAATCAACCAGCTCCCCAAGGGGTCGTGGTAGGGGGCATGCCCCGGCCAAGACAGGGCGCCGACTTGATCTTCGCCGCTGTGTCCAACCCTGAAAGGAGAAAGATCCTGGACGCTCTAAAGGCAGGGAAGCGGCCGGCCGGAGACCTGGTGGCGCTGTTCCCGGGCCTCCCTCAACCCGCGGTTTCAAGGCATCTCAGAGTGCTACGTCAGGCCGGCTTGGTCGAGGTCTATCCGAATGCGCAGCAACGGGTCTACTCCCTTAGGCCGCAGAGGCTCCGGGAGGTAGACCGGTGGGTGTCGCTCTACCGGGGGTTCTGGGCGGGCAGGCTGGAGTCGCTGGCTGCGCACCTTGTCGAAACAGGTGGCGACAGCTCCCGCAAAGGCGTGAAGCGCTAATGCCTCGGGACGAACACGGCCCAACTGGCGCAGTGGTCACCGAAGGGGACCGTGCGACACTGGTGTTCAGGAGAATCCTCCCCGGAGCTCCGGAGGCCGTCTGGAAGGCTCTGACAGATCCCTCCGAGCTCTCCCTCTGGTACATGACGAAGGCGACCATAGACGGCAGACAGAACGGGTCCATAGACTTCATCTCCGGCCCGTCGCGCCTCCACGTGACCGGGCGGATACTCACCTGGGACCCCCCAAAGGTCCTCGAGCACGAGTGGAGGGTCGCCCCACGGCCCGAGCTACCTGCAGGCGAGGACGCAGTGATACGGTGGGAGCTCCGCCCCGAAGGGGAAGGCACTCTGCTCCACCTCGAGCACAGGCGGCTCAATCGCCAGACAGCGCTTGGGTTCGCCCCAGGAACACACGCCTTCATGGACCGGCTGGAGGCGCACCTGGGGCATTCGCCTCTTCCGAACTGGCAGGAGAGATACCAACAGGTCGCATCCAAGTATCCTCCATCCTGGGTTCCCCGGCAGTCATGAGCGCCGCCCGAGCGGCCTACTGGGATAACCTGTCCTGGATTTGCCTCTCTCTCGCCCGCGCGGCCCCTATCTCGGCGGTCATCCTCCGGGTGAACCTCAGGTCGCTCACCCCGACGTAGAGCCACAGGAGCGCCAGGGCGAGGACCGCCACCTCTGTGACTATGAGGGCAGGGTCTGTGAGGTTGACTGTCTGCGTCGTCGTCCCCGTGAGAGGAAGGGCGAGTTGGAGGACGTAGGAGAAGGATAGAAGCGCTGCGACCACCACGGTAAGAATCGCCAGGGCCCTCATCCTTCCGGCGCTCTGCTCTATGCGGGAGACGAGTTCCTGATGGGCGTCAAGGATGCCCGGCCCCCTCTCCGCATCGTCAGACATGGTGGTTTCGCACCTCTCCTGCGAATAAAAGGGATGCTGACCTCAGGTCACTCAAGGGGGAGCCTCCTCCAGATCTCGAGCCAGTCCTTGTATAGCCTGTACCCTTCGTCGCTGATGGAGAACACTTCCAGGCCGCCCACAATCTGCGACCTTATGAGCCCCTTGGCAACCAACGGCCTGGTGAAGTTCTCGACCCTCCCGGCGTTGATGTTGCAAGACTGGCACAGCCTTGTGATTACCTTGGGAGAAGCGAAAAGGGAGGCTAGTATCTCCATCTGGATGAGGATCGGCTCGCGTTTCCTCAATCTCTGGCCTTGGAGATGCTCGCCTGACCTTAGATAAGTGACACTCAGTCCTCGCGCCAGCGGAAGAACCTGACGGCCAAGGCGAAGACCACGACCGAGAGCACAACCAGGAGGCCGCCGTCGAACAGGGCGGGCCCGTAGTTTCCGTAGATCATTACGTTGTTGAGGCCATCTATCATGTAGTAGAGCGGGAGAACGTGGGCGACCCCCTGGAGGTACATAGGCATCGAAGAAACGGGGAAGAAGGTCCCTGATAGGAACATCATCGGGAAGGTCACGAGGTTCCCGACCACTGCGGCGGACTCCGGAGTGTTCGAAATCGTCCCCACGAGCATGCCGAGGGAGACGAAGAAGAACGGCCCGATTACAAGGAACAGACCGATGCCCCAGGTGAGGCCTATATGCGCGCCGAAGACGTATACTCCGACCGCAGACATCAGGATGAAAGAGACGATGGTGGTCCCTATGTACCAGATTATCTTCGAGAGGAGCCACTCGGTCTTCGTGAGAGGCGTCAGGGAAAGCAGCTTGAACACCTTGTCCCTCCTGTAGCTGGAGCTGATGTTGACGAGGGAGAACATCGGGCTGGTGAGCGCCGAGAACCCGATGAGGCCGGGAATCAGGAAGTCGATGTACTTGTAGTTGGACGACGCAGCAGTCCTCGACGCTATGCCCAGGACGCCGGCAGAGCCGTGCAGATTGAACGAGTTGACGACGTCGCTCGTTATCCCCATCACGATCGCGCTCGTGGTGGACGCCGGATCCCCGAACAGCGTGATGTTCACCCTCTGGTTGGACTCGTAGGCTGCGCTGAAGCCTGCGGGGATGACTATGCCGTCGGAGGCAGACTTCGAGGACAGGTACTGCGAGAAGTTCTGGTCTGCCGCCACCGGTCTTAGGCAGAGGCCCGCGGAGGCGCTGGAACTGCAATCGTTAGAAGTACCGTTCACTGCCGCGATGAAGGCCGCACCGATCGGCCCCGAGTCATGGTTCTGGACGTAGACCGTAGTCTGGCTTACGCCGCCCCCTGCGAAGATGGCGCCAAACAGGAGAATCAGAATAATCGGGAAGATCAGGGTGAAGAAGAACCCCTCCCTACTCCTCACGTTGCTCCTTGCGTGCACCTTTAGTTCCGCAAGCATCCGTCTGACACTGAAAGCCAATCTACTCTCCCTCCTTCTCGGGCCTTCCTTCCGGGCCCACGAGGCGCAGGAACACATCCTCGAGGCTGTCCCTCCTCACTGTCAGGTCGCCCCATTGCGTCCCTGACTCCTCAATTGACCCGAGCGCGACCATGGCGTCGTCCTTGTCTCGAAGAGAGATCACGACTGTCCCGTTCGGCCCCTTCTCCGCATTCAGCCTGGTGTTCTCCTTCAGGTACGCAAGCAGATCGTCGCCCGCTTTGACGATCATCTTCTGTCCTGAGCCGTACCTGCTTTCAATCTGCTCCGTCGTCCCTATGGCGGCTATCTTGCCGTGGTTCATGATGGCGACCCTGTCCGCAAGCTCCTCCGCCTCCTCCAGGTAGTGGGTCGTGAGCATCACGGTCCTCCCTTCGTTCTTCAGCTTCCGGATGACCTCCCAGACTGCCCTCCTCGCCTGCGGGTCGAGCCCGGTGGTCGGCTCGTCGAGGAATATCACCTCGGGGTCGTTGACGAGGGACAACGCCATTCCAAGCTTCTGCTTCTGTCCTCCGGACAGGTTCTGAAACCAGATGTTCGCCGCGTCTTCGAGTATCACCCTCCGCAGCATCTCGTCAGGGTCCACCTTCGTGCCGAATAGCGCCCCGTAGTACGCTATCGCCTCCCTCGGCGTCGGGTAGTCCAGGAACTTGAAACCCTGCGGAATCACCCCGATCCTCTTGTGGAGGTCGTATCCCTTGCTCCAAGGGTCCAGGTCGAGAACCCTGGCCGTCCCACCGTCCTGCTGCCTCAGTCCCTCAAGGATTTCGATGGTGGTGGTCTTCCCTGCCCCGTTGGGCCCGAGGAGGGAGAACACCTCTCCTTTCTCGACCGTGAATGAGACGCCGTCGACCGCGCGAAGCTGCCCGTAGTTCTTCAGGAGGCCTTCTACTGTGATGGCGGGCAACTCAAAGCGCGACGGGCCAAGTCCGTATTTAGACGATTCTCCTAGCGAGCGTTAGGTGCTTGATTGCGGAGCTTCCCAGCCCCAGGGCCTGCGCCTCCGCCACCTCCCCCCGAACAGAATCATCGCGACCCCACCCAGGAGGAGGAC
>DAEE01000042.1:0-140 GCA_002495205.1 Thaumarchaeota archaeon UBA183
CCAATTACAACGTCTCCCCCTGTGACCTGCGACTCGTGGGCAACGACCCCGTCCCCTTCAAGGAGGCGGTAGAACTTCTCGCCTCGGTATCCCCTGATGTTCGACTCTGCTGCCGGGACCTCGAAGGTGTCCCTCATCCC
>DAEE01000042.1:148-1177 GCA_002495205.1 Thaumarchaeota archaeon UBA183
GATGGCGTCCTCGATGTTGTACCCCTCGAAGGAGAGGACGGCCACCACGCAGTTGGTGCCCAGGGGGCGCTCGTCAATCTTCAGGAGGTCCAGGGTCCTGGTCCTGACGACCGGGGCCTGGGGGCTGACAAGAAGGTGCTGCCGGACGTGTGGGGATATGGGGTAGGTGGGGGAGCTGAAGCCTAGGCTCTGCTTCGCCATTGCGGATTCGTAGGTGTTCCTCGGAGACTGGTTGTGCTCCGGGTATGGGATTATGGACGCGGCGATCCCGAACATGGCGGCGGGGAAGAGCTCCATGTGGCTGTTCTTGGTGCCCACTTCGTCGGGGCTCATTGCGACTAGGCTGTTCTCCTCCTCGTTGGCGTCTATGAGCTCGATTACTCCCTGCTCGACCAGGTCCCTCCAGGACTTCTGCCCGCCGCGGACCTGTTCGATCATCTCAGGGTTCAGCAGAGGCCTCCCGCTCTCGACGACGACCAGCGGCCTGAGGACGCGGCCAGAGCTGAGGCTGATGTAGAGCCTCGGGTAGGCCTTCTCGTTCACAGGCGAGACGTAGAGTACGCTCGCGCTCGGGTTGATCTGGCCCTCCCTCCTGAGCTTGCGGAAGGCCCTGGCCAGCCTGTCCCCGTCGTCCACGTATCCCAGGAACCGGCCGTCCATGAATATCCTACACCCCTCGACCTGGAGCTTCTGTTCCGCGTCCCGGATCTGCTTGGCCCCGAGCTCCCAGAGCTTCTCCTCCACCTCCTGCGAGGGGACGCTGACGGAGATTATCGCAGAAAGGGCGAGGTTCTTGACCAGACCGCAGTTCACCCCCTCCGGGGTCTCGGATGGACAGATCCTGCCGAAGTGGGTCGCGTGGAGGTCCCTGGCCTCGAAGTTTGGCTGGCTCCGGCTGAGCGGAGACTGGACGCGCCTCAGGTGGCTTAGGGTGCTTAGGTAGTTCGTCCGGTCGAGGAGTTGGGTGACCCCGACCTTGCCCCTCCCCCAGTTGCCAGTCGCTATCGCGTTGTTGAGCTTGTCAGTGAT
>DAEE01000042.1:1244-4497 GCA_002495205.1 Thaumarchaeota archaeon UBA183
GTAGTGGTCCTTGTCGTCAGCCTCTATCCACCCGAGCCTCAGCTCCAGCAGCTTGCAGGCTGCCTCGCCGAGGAACATGGACTTGTCGAAGCGCCTGTCCTCCGTCTTCCCCAGGTGGGGGAGGAGACCCCAGTCGAGCATCGACTGGGCGCGCTTGACCCTGAACTCCTCGAGCATGCCGTGGGCGACCCTGTTGCCTATGAACACCAGCGCGTCCTTCTCTGTGGGGGCCTCGGCGGCCTTGTCGAAGGAGACCTCGAGGAGGTCCTGTATCTCCGCCTTGGGGGACACGGCGTCCGCGATGTCCTTGTCAGACTTGATCCCAAGCGCGCGCATCACTATGACGTAGGGGAGGTCCACGGGGCAGCTCGGAACCTTGACGTTGATGGCGCCATCCTGCTTCAGCGTGAGCTCGAGCTTTGAGCGGTACCCGACCACCGAGGAGTAGACCCTCGATTTGTAGGTCATGGTGCCTGAGACCTTCTCCGCGTCCACGAGGATCTTGTTCGGGGAGAGGTCCTCGAGCCCTACGATCACTCTTTCTGCGCCGTGGATTATGAAGTAGCCGCCTGGGTCGTTGGGGTCCTCGCCTGATTCGATGAGCTGGTCCTTCGAGCGGTTGGAGAGCTGGCAGAGCTCGGACCTAACCATGACCGGGAGGTCGCCCACGTGCTGCCGGGTCGTGTCCCTGGGGAGCCCTTCCTCCTCGATGGTCATTTCCAGGAGAATCGGAGCAGAGTAGGTCAGGTTCCTGAGGCGCGCCTCCATGGGGAGGACGCTGCTGACGGACCCGTCTATCTCGACGACCCTGGGGGACCCGAGGGTAAGCCTCCCGAACTTGATCTTGTACGGCGTGCTTACGGTCTCGATCTCGACCTCGCCGATTTCGTCGACTATGTTCTGGAGCCCTCTCGTCACGAATTCGTTGTAGCTGTTCAGGTGCTGCCTTGCGACCCCTTCCCTCTGGAGGAGGTCGCTGAGGATGACCCACGAGTTTGTGGTGGCGTACTGCTTGCTCAAGGCTAGCCCTCCACCACGTACCTGTAGTAGACGCTGGTCCCCGCGGTCTCGCTCATGCGTGTTATCCTGACGAAATCGCCCGGCTTGGCTCCAACCTCCTTGGCTATGGCGTCTGTCGCCTGGATGTAGGGAAACTGCGAAGGTGAGGAGTTGTACCTTGCCTTGACCTGGTCTGCTTCTTCCCTGGTCAGGAGTTCGTGCTTCGGAATCAGGAAATGGGTGCTAACTTTGAAGGTGGGAACTTCTTCCTCGACCTTCTTCCGTCTTACAGGCTTTTTCGGCGCGGCTAAGCCGGCCTACCTCCATTGATAATACTAGCTACGTGGCGCGAACAATACACGGAACAGGGCCCCAACGAGGGGCGATTTTCATCGCGTATTTAGATTTTACTAGGATGAGAGGCACAGGGGGTTTGGTCTCTCCGCGGGGGCCCTTGGCCGAGCCGAGGGGCTTGATTTCATCCCCGATTGGGGCCCAGAGCTCGTTTCATCCTTCCCGCGAAGTCTAGACGCTGACCGACTCGGCCTCGTAGACAGGCGTCCCCTCCTCAGGCCTGACGACGACCTTGGAGAACTCCTGGAACAGGCGCTTGGTGATGGGGCCGGCGCTCCCTGACCCGACCTTCGCCCCGCTGATCGAGCCTACTGCGAGTATCTCCGACTTGGTCCCGACGATGAACACTTCGTCTGCAGTCGTCAGCTCGAACGGAGTGATGTCCCTCTCCATAAGCTCCAGGCCGAGGTCTGAGCAGAGCCTGATTACCCGGTCCCGCGTGATGCCGTGCAGAATCCCCGCGCCGAAAGAGGGGGTCGCCAGCTCCCCCTTCTTGACTAGGAAGACGTTGCTCACGCTCGCCTCGGAGACGAAACCTCTCTGGTCAAGCATGATCGCGTCGTCTGCGCCTGCGCTACCAGCCTCGATCTTGGCGAGTATGCTGTTCATGTAGTTGAGGGATTTTATCTCGTGCGAGGTGGCGTCTACCCTGTCGCGGCGGTAGGAGGAGATGATCACCTTGATCACCCTGGGTTCCCTCGGGCCTAGCACGCTCGCCATGGGCTCGGCGATGATGAACACTGTCGGGCTCTTGCAGAGAGAGGGGTCCACCCCCAGGTCCCCTGCGCCCCTGGTCACGACGAGCCTGATGTAGGCGTCCCTCAGTTCGTTCTTCCTGATGGTCTCCAGAACGGCCTCTGTCATCTCGTGCCTCGTAAGAGGGATCTTCAGCCGGATGCTCTTGGCGGAGTCGTAGAGCCTGTCGATGTGCTCGGTGAGGCGGAAGACCGAGCCGTTGTAGGCGCGTATGCCCTCGAATATCCCGTCTCCGTACAGCAGCCCGTGGTCGAAGACAGAGACGACCGCCTTCGACTTCTCGAAGAACTTCCCGTCAAGATAGACCAGCGGCTCCTTACCCATTAGGGGAGTCCGAATCTCTACCGGTTAAAACGGTTGCGTCAATGCTCAGACTTGTTCAGTCTGCCGAAGACGTAGGGGAGTACACCCCCAGCCTCGAGGTACTTCATCTCTGTATCGTTGTCCACGCGCATGAGGGCCCTGAAGCGCTTCTCACCAGACCTCGCGCTCGCCACGACGTCCACCCACTGCTTCGGAGACGTCATGCCGGCGATTCCAGATATGCTGATGGTCTCCTCCCCCGTGAGCCCGAGCTGCTTGACACCTTCACCCTGCCTGAACTGGAGCGGGAGGACGCCCATGGCCACAAGGTTGCTCCTGTGAATCCTCTCGAAGTTCTCTGCTATCACGGCCTTCACTCCGAGGAGCTTCGGTGCCTTGGCTGCCCAGTCCCTGGAGCTCCCGGCGCCGTACTGCTTGCCAGCGAGGATGACGAGGGGCACCTTCTCCTGGGCATACTTCGTCGCCGCGTCGTAGATGCTCATCACTNNTTGGCGAAACCCCCGCGCACCATGACCTCGTGGTTCCCCCTCCTGCTCCCGTAGGTGGACATCTGGAGGAGTCCGACGCCGTGCTCCTTCAGGTACGTCCCAGCTGGGCTGTCGACGAGGATGGTCCCCGCAGGCGAGATGTGGTCGGTCGTGACCTTGTCCTCGAGGAGGGCCAGAACCCGAGCCCCTGCTATGTCCTGCTTCGACGACCCCGTCGCCGGCGCGTCGAACCAGGGAGGGTTCCTGATGTAGGTGGAGGACCCGTCCCAGTGGTAGACCTCGTCCCTGAAGGCCGCAAGCGCCTCCCAGCGTTCGTCCCCCTTCATCGCGTC
>DAEE01000042.1:4581-5717 GCA_002495205.1 Thaumarchaeota archaeon UBA183
AGGCGACCACGAGCATGGGGGACATCAGGAACGACCCCTTCGCCAGCGGGTGGATTCTTCCGTCGAAGTTCCTGTTCCCCGAAAGGACGGCCACGGCGTAGAGGTCCTTCTCTTTGATTGCCCTTTCGACCTCTGGGGCAAGCGGGCCGCTGTTCCCTATGCAGGTGGTGCACCCGTACCCTACGAGGACGAAGCCGAGCCTGTCGAGGTAGGGGAGGAGCCCGGAGTTTCGGAGATAGTCTGTCACGACTGTCGAGCCCGGGGCCAGGCTGGGCTTGACCCATGGCTTCACCGACAGGCCTGCTTCGACCGCTCGCTTCGCGATCAGGCCGGCGCCAACCATGACCGTCGGGTTCGATGTGTTTGTGCAACTGGTGATTGCCGCAATTACGACTGAGCCGTCGGACAGTCCCCCTGAGTCAGGCACGCCCCCTTCGAGCACCAGCGGGCTGCGGGCCGAGGACCCTGAGCCCGCGGCGACCGCGGGGGAGCGTCGCTGGTCCAGCATTGACCTTGCGAACACCGGCACGGAGGCGAGGGTGCGCCTCTCCTCTGGGTTCCTGGGGCCGGCGATTGAGGGCTCTATACTGTCCAGCTCTATGTGAACGACCTCGGAGTACTGCGGCTCGACGCCTGAGACGAAGAAGCCGAACCTCCTGGCGTAGGCCGAGACCATGCCGATGTGAGCCTTCGGCCTGGCGGTCCCTGCGAGGTAGGCGAGGGTTGCGTCGTCGACGGGGAAGTACCCTGCTGTCGCGCCGTACTCTGGGGACATGTTGCCAATGGTCGCCCTGTCGGGGACTGAGAGCTGCCCGTACCCTTCGCCGAAGTACTCCACGAAGGCGCCCACGACGTTCTTCTCCCTCAGCCGCTCGGTGACCGTAAGAACGAGGTCCGTCGGGGTCACCCCTTCGCGCAGGGTCCCGGTGAACTTCACTCCGAGGACCTTCGGGATGGGCATGTGGTATGGCTCCCCCAGCATCACGGCCTCGGCTTCGATGCCGCCGACCCCCCACCCGAGGACACCAAGGCCGTTGACCATGGTGGTATGAGAGTCGGTCCCGACGAGTGTGTCGGGGAACACCTCGCCGTCTCTGGAAGCGACCACCTGAGACAGGTACTCCAGGTTGAACTGG
>DAEE01000042.1:5729-6606 GCA_002495205.1 Thaumarchaeota archaeon UBA183
GTTGACTGCGAATGCCATGTCGTTACCCCAGGCGTCGACCTGAATCGAGTGGTCGATGACGAGGTCGACGGGGACGTTCGAGCTGATCGCGCGGGGGTCGAGCCCCTTCGCCTTGGCAGCATCTCTCATGGCCGCTAGGTCAACGACGAGAGGGACCCCGGTGTAGTCTTGTAGGAGAACCCGCTGGGGCATGAACGGGGTCTCCAGGTCCACAGACTTCGGCCACCGGGCCAGTGAATGGGCAGCCTCCAGCGCCCCGTTGACGCGCTCCGAGTGGCGCACCGCGTTCTCGAGGAGCACCCGGATCGAGTAGGGGAGCCGCTGCACGTCGTACCCCATGTCGTTCAGCTTCGTGATGTTGTAAGCGACCGCTCTACCAGACGTTGTGTCCATCTTTTCCTTCACGGCGTCGAATTTCTCAAGCGTCAAGTCTGGAGAAGTCCCAGCCGATGTTGCCGATATTTGAAGATAGGTTTCAGTCACTCGGGTTCAGGCACGAATCCCTCTGTTTTTCCTGACTGTATCTCGACCCTCCGCCCGCGCAGGAGGGAAGGCACTATGGCCACAGTGTTGATGGCGGTCAGGACGAGGAATACGTTGTCGAGGGCTGCAGAGAATCTGGGCGCGTCGGCCGTGATTGTGGTGAAGACCCCCTGGGACGAAATGACCTGAGTAATCAGGCTGTAGGGGAGGAAGAACNNATGTTGAAGCTGAGGACGAACCCTATGTTGAAGAATGTGGCCCTGAACCCGGAAGCGACTCCCCTCCTGTGCGAGGGGACGGAGCCCATGACAGAACTCATGTTGGGCGAGTTGAACAGCCCCATCCCAGCGCCGCTGACCAGCAGGATGGGCAGGAGCGTCATGTACGAAGTGTC
>DAEE01000042.1:6679-8428 GCA_002495205.1 Thaumarchaeota archaeon UBA183
AGCGGGCTGAACCCTTTCACGAGCTGGAGGTACAGGCTGATGAGCAGCACGAAAGCGCCCCATCCCATGGCGTTGATCAGCTGAGCAGTGACCGCGCCTGTGAATTCCCGTATTCGGAGGAGGCTAAGGTCAAGCAGCGGTGCGACGCGCCGTCGCTCGACTCGGACGAAGAGGGCGAGGCTCAGCAGGGAAACGGCGCCGAGGGCGACAGCCAGGCTGGACTCGCCGATCCCGTAGGCCGCCGAAGTCAGAGCGAGCAGTAACGAGGTAATGAAGATGGTGAACGTGACGAAGCCCGGCCAGTCCATGGCCGACTTCCGCTCCGGCTGGCTCTGCTCGCGCAGTCGGGCCCGGGCCCATACTGTGCCGAAGATCCCGACGGGGATGTTCACGTAGAACAGGAACCTCCAATCCAGGAAGGCAAGAATCAGTCCGCTGAGGGTCAGCCCGAACATCGAGCCGGCCCTGAAGGCCACGGAGTTGATCCCCAGGGCGGTCCCCAGTTCGCCCCTGGGGAATGCATCGGTTATGATGGCCGCGCTGTTCGAGAATAGGGCCGCGGAACCGAGCCCCTGGAAGATCCTGGAGGCAATGAAGACGTTGGGGGAGGGAGAAAGGGAGGTGAGCAGCGATCCGACTGTGAATATGCCGAAGCCTATGTTGTAGACCTTGACCCGGCCGTACATGTCGCTCACCCTGCCCAGGAACAGGAGGGCCACGGTGCTGCCGATGGTGTACGCCTGGGTGAACCATATGGCCTGTTCAGCATCAGCCTTCAGGGAGGCGGCCACGGTGGGGAGCCCGATGACCACGATCCTGCTGTCGATTCCCGACATCAGGACTCCGACTGTCGTCACGGTCAATACTGTCCACTTGTACTGCAAGTCGCTAAGCTCCGAATGAGATAGTCTGGGGCTGCCGTTCCGAAGCGGTGTTAAGGATTGCTCGCCCCGAGAAAATTCAATTACCGAGGGCAATCCCCGGCCAATGAAATGGAAGGAAGGAAGCTCAACCGCCTCGCGAAGGAGAAGAGCCCCTACCTCCTCGAACACGCAGGCAACCCTGTCGACTGGTGGCCCTGGGGGAGCGAGGCGCTGGCGAAGGCGAAGAACGACAACAAGCCGATCTTCCTCAGNNAGGGAGTCCTTCGAGGACCCCAAGACTGCGGCGTTCATCAACAAGAACTTCGTTCCAATCAAGGTCGACAGGGAGGAGAGGCCCGAGGTCGACGCGTACTACATGGGGGCCGTGCAGGCCATGACCGGGGGTGGCGGGTGGCCCCTGAGCGTCTTCCTTACGCCCGACCTGAAGCCCTTCTACGGCGGCACCTACTTCCCTCCCGAGCCTCGCCACGGGATGCCAAGCTTCATGCAGGTCCTCGAGTTCGTTTCGACCCTGTGGAAGGAGAAGCGGGACGAGGTGATGTCGAACGCTCAGCAGGTCCTTGGGGCGATTTCGCCCACCGAGCCGAAGGAGGCTGCGGAGCTTGGCAGAGATGTCCTCGACGAGGGGTATTCGACCCTCGTGGCGTCATTCGATCCCGAGCACGGCGGCTTTGGGGGAGCGCCGAAGTTCCCTCTGCCTGGGACCATTGGCTTCCTCCTCAGGTACCACAGGCGGACTGGGAAGGACTTTGCTCTGAAGGCGGTGATCAAGACCCTCGATGAGATGATGGCAGGCGGGATTCGGGACCACGTTGGAGGCGGGTTCCACAGGTACTCAACGGACAGGGTCTGGCTCGTCCCGCAC
>DAEE01000032.1 GCA_002495205.1 Thaumarchaeota archaeon UBA183
ACATGGTTGGGTATTTTAACCTAACGCTCAATACTTACTATGGTGGTTAGGTTGATATAGGGGTCTCTGAAAGTATTCGCGCATGCAGGCAGCCAATCGGGGAGCCATGGGAACCGATTTGGAGCTCTGTCTAGACTTTACAGGCACTCTGGACTGGAGGACGAGTAATCACGCCAAAGAAAAGCTCGACACTTATCCTGCTCTCTTAGAATGGAGCAGCAAGAAGGGATTGCTGGACCGGAAGCAAGCTGACGCCCTCGGTCAGGTGGCAGCGCGAGAAGATATGGCACCGGTGCTGACCGAGGCAGTCCGGCTCAGAGAAGCGATCTACCGCATGTTTTCGGCCGTTGCCCACGGGAAGAGGGCCCCTCCGAGAGACCTGGGGATACTGAACGAGTACCTTGCAAGGGGCCTTTCGCGCATGGTGGTGAAAGAGACTGGAGCAGGATACAACTGGGGGCTAAGTTGCGATACCACCCCGGATATGATGCTGTATCAGATAGCTGAATCTGCAGCCATGTTGCTGACTTCGGATGACCTGGCAAGGGTCCGAGAGTGCGCGAACGAAGAAGAGGGGTGCGGCTCCCTCTTCCTTGACTGCTCCAAGAGCCAGACCCGAAGATGGTGTAGCATGGAGACCTGTGGAAACAGGGCGAAGTCTAGGGCGTTCTACGACAAGCATCTGAGGGCTACGTAGCGCTGTTCTGACCGAAGCCCTAGGGTTTCTTGATGTTCGTTACGAGCAACCTGAATTGGAGCGTCTTCCCGGCCATGGGGTGGTTGCCTGATCGGCCATAGGCCTTCTCCGGTGGAAGGGTGATTTCCTTGGTCTCGTTGATCTTCATGCCGACGAGCGCCTCCTCGAAGCCGCTGATGACCTGGTGCCTGCCGAGGACCACCTGGAGGGGCTTGTAATCCCGGGCGAGGTTGAACACCCCCGCCTTGATGGCTTCTGCCTTCATGCTGGTATCGAAGACCTTCCCTCCGGGGAACTTCCCGACGTAATGGACAGAGACCGTGTCGCCGTTCTGTGCTGTTATGTCGCTCAACAATCGAAGTGGCGTCGAGCTTGTAATTAAGCAGGAAGACAAAGCCGCCCCTCGCTGTTTTCGTCTGCTCGTTCAGTTCCCGGTGAAGTTCTTCTTCCATGCCACGTTCCGGCTTTGAATCGCACTTGGGAGTCGAACCGCCCTTCGGGCTTCGGTGCACCTTTAGGATTCAAACACTTCTGCGTCCCAGTTCGGTGCTAAGCATGGCGCTCCACACCGCGCTCGGCCGAAGAAGGGTTCTCCTCCCTCCAACGTACCTCCACCTTCGTGCGTTTCCACCCCCTCCTGCGCTTCGCTGCCTTCCCGTGGCGTGGTCGTCGAACCACACCAGGCTCTGGCGAGCACAAGGCTCCACTTCTGACTCGAGGGCAGCCCTGAACATTCCCAGACTCGCGCGGATCCTCGCGCGGTTCCGGGGTCGACTGAGACTGCACCCAAGCCATTGGCGGTGCCAACAGCGAGAGAGCTGACAGTGTGGTAGATNNCTGTTATCCTAGCTTGACTCCACTTGCTGACAAAGAACAGATTTTCTATTGACCACAATATCATCCTGTCGAGGACGCACTGCAGCAGATGGCGCCCGTCAACGGCTCCCGCCCATTTGCGTCCCATTTGCGTCCGTAAACCATGACTTGTGGGTGCAGGTCCGCTGAGCCCAAGGAAGAAATCGCGACGGAGCGAGAGGGGGTGCGTGCCAGAGTCGGGGGTCCACAGGTCGATGAAGGCAGTGGTGAAGAAGGAGCTCGAGCATGAGCGTTATGCCGTAGTGGAGGAGCCCCTGTCTCCTCCCAGGGAGAAGGTTACCTGGACGTCGTACAGGCCCGACCTGCTGGGATACAAATCGGAGGACGGGAAGGAGGAGCTGGTGCTGGTGGAGTGCGAGACTCATCCCAACATGAAGCGGCTGAGGGAGAAGAACGCCTCGAGCGTTTCTTTACAGCCCTACCTTTTTCGGCATGGGTCTGTGCGGAGGATACTCGCGGTCCCCCGGGGGAAGCTGGGATTAGTGGACTTGCGGATAAGGGATAGCTGGGAGGTCTGGGTGGTCGGGGCCGTTTCGGCGATAGACAAGTACCCCACCTCCCATTGAAATGTGCCCGCCGCCAAGGCAACCAGTTATGTGAGGGAGAAGCATGGCGGGGACTGTATGCTGGCGTTCAAGGACAGGCAAGAGGCCGGCAAAGAGGTTGCCCGTGCTCTTGCGGAGTACAAGGGAAAGAATGTGGTGGTCATGGGAATGCCGAGAGGCGGAGTCGTAGTCGCGAGAGAGGTGGCGGAGGCGCTAGACGCGCCGCTTGACATCGTCGTGACACGGAAAATCGGGGCACCTGGAGAACCCGAGTTCGCGCTGGGAGCCGTCACTCAAGAAGGAGACGTAATTGTTGACAGCCGAGCCGCCGAGTCCGTCGGAGCCACTGCCGAATATCTGCAAGAAGAGGCAAGGAGGAAGAAGTCGGAGGTGAAAGAAAGGATGCGGAGATTGAGAGGGGACGCGCCATACCCCAGCCTGGAGGGGAAGACAATCATCATAATAGATGATGGAATGGCCACGGGGAACTCGATGAGGGCGGCGGTCCAATCAATCAAGATGAGGGGTCCCAAGGAAGTGGTCGTTGCTGTGCCCGTGGCGCCAAGGGAAGCGGTGGCGGAGCTTTCCAGGGAAGGGACCAAAGTCGTGTGTCTTGAGCAGCCCCGCTTCTTCTTCGCGATAGGGGAATTCTACAAAGACTTCGGGCAGGTAGAGGACGCTGAGGTCAGAAAGCTGCTCGAGAGCGCATGGAAGAGGCGGGGGCTCGAATCCGCAGTATAGGTCCGAGTTCGAATAGGCAGAATCCCCTAAGACTGTGCCTCTCCCGAGTAGTAGTCCCAAATCTTCTTCTGCTCTTCCTTGACGTAATTCATTTCGGCTGCCGAGAGCTTGGGGTCATTGGCCCTTGAGAAGGGCCTTCTCAGGGAAGGTGGGAGACTGTCATCGCAGAAGAAGCCTCCGCCCGGGAAGCCAGTGTCCCTTCGGACTATAATCGCGGCAAACCCAAGCGCACCCCGGTGGTGTTCGTCCACGTCTACGGCTGAGATGGCCTCGAATAGCGGGCGCCCCCTCGAAATCCCAAGGATTCGCATCAGCTCCCCGTACGTGAGCGTCCCGCGGGCTTTGGCCGTCCTGAGGAGCTCGCGCCTCAGGTTCTCGAGGGGAGGGTCATGCATTCGAAGGTCATTGGTCGCCTCTTGACCCTGAAGGCAGTATCTTCCAATCAGATCGTCTATCTTGCTCGAAAGCTGGTCCCTTATCCCTCTGAGCTCTTCGAACGTCTTCCCTGTCGCCCCTGGCAGAGGCCAGTCCTCTCCCTTGCCTTCGGCGCCTAGGGGGCACCTGTCCAGGCACCCGAACGTCACCACCCGCGATGCCCTGGCGACGAGATCAGCCGTGACGAGCCTGGGGGTCCTCTCGGCAGGCATAACGCCCACCTCTCTGAGCAGCTGACGGACATTGGTGTTGACGGAGGCGGCCGGGCTCACCCCTGCGCTCTCGGCGTGCCAGCCAGGTGGGGCCTTCGAGTTGAACAGCTCCTCGGATAGCACGCTCCTGAAGGTGTTCTCGACGCAGACGAAGAGGATTGTTTTCGTGACTTCGTTTTGCGGTTCCCCTGATTTAACGACTGCTTCGGGAGGGTTTCAGGACTCCAAGCTCTTCGCGACCCTGAACTGGTCCCCGACGATGGCCCTCATGTTCAGGAGCCCCAGCGGCTTGCCGTGGTCAGTGACGAAGACCGTCCTAATGCTGTGCTTCGCCATCAGTTGGACACCTTCAGAGAGGGGCCTGTCGGCCTCAATGGAGATCATGGGGGACGACATGATTTTCCTTACGGGGATGGAAGAGGAGAGAAGATCGTCGGCTGCGATTCTGTACAGTATGTCGCGTTCCGTTAGTATCCCCTTCGGCTCCCCGTTTATCAGAACGAGGACGTTGCCTGTACCTTTGTCGCGCATCATCTGTGCCGCCTTGAGGACAGATTCGTTAGCGTCAATCATGAGAGGGTCCGTTTTCACGAAGTTCCTAATGGTCGGGACGGTGGACTCGCCAGCCTCGATCCAGAAGGTGAGCGAGTAGTGGCAGTTGGGGCACTCGTCGGGGGTGTTATCTCCTTCGAAAATGTGTCCGCAACGGTAGCACTCCCACCTTGTCATTCCGTAGGAATGGGGTTTCCGTGGTATATTAAGAACGTGGGGTCGAACTGGTTAGGGGGCAGAGGACGGCGCCGCCTCGTCCTTCGGGGCGAGGGCGATAAGATGCCTGGCCTTCTGCTGGCATAGGGCGGCGTTGTCTGTGTAGTACTTCCAGGCCGTGTAGTTCTCCTCCACCTTGGACAGGAGAAGAAGGATGTCTGCCGCCTGGAGGTATCGGGATACTGCTGTCCCAGAGTCCCCCGCCTTCTCGTCGGCAGCAGCGTCGGTCATCAGCTGGTTGGCGTACCAGCGCAGCTTCTGTGCCCTTGTCATGGGAGGTTTGGGAGCCGCCTGCATGTCCTCCAATCGGCTCGGCAGGAGGCAAAAGAAGGCCTAGTCGAAATTCCTAGACGATAACGTAAGAAGCGCGAAGTCAGCTGAACAGAATGGTCATTCCAGTGGCAATGCCGTTTGCGGCAGTGAAGCCGGCCTTCGCCTCTATCACGTAGTTCGCGGACGCGCTTGGCGTATAGGTCGCGCACCCGTACCCGGAGAGGTTGTAACAGGGGGGAGCCCCCTCCATGATGTAGACGACCCGGCCCGAGTCCCCGGTTGCGTTCACCCAAATCATGTCCAGGCTGGTGTTTGTGTCGTACATCCAGAAAGCCCACTTGCTCGAATACGGAAACGCGAAGAGCATTGTTGTGGTGTTGGTAACCTTCTTGTTCATGAGGCCTGCCTGCCTCTCCTGCTGGGTTGTGGCGACGTAGGTGAAGACAAAGGTCCTGCCGTTCACGGAAAACGTCGAGGGAACCTTGGTTGTGACGGGTCCCGGGGCAGCGCTGGACTCGTAGACCGCGTAGACCAGGAGCAGCACCAACACCGTGATTACGCAGACTGCGAGCGTCTTCCTGGAAGGAGCCAACGTTCTCGGTGGTGTTGGGAGGAATATTTCTGCAGTTCCGATAGGGAGGCACAGGCGGTTGGCCGGCCCTCTCGCTCGCCTATGGAAAGGTGGATCGATGCTCGCTGGCGAGAGTGTGTTTTTTAAAGGAGCAGGGCCCGAAGACTACTGAAACATTGAAGCGGGACTCCGAACCCGAAGGCGAGCCGACTGTCGTGAGCCCAAGGGACGCAGAAGTAGTGCGAACCATCGAGGAGGAGGGACTCTCTGTTTTCACTTTCGACGGGCTCAGACGGATAACGGGCACTCATCCTGAGACTCTCTCTAGGTCGTTGGAGAGGCTTGAGGACGGCGGCCTCGTGGTCAAATCTCCCGAGGGGTATAGCGTCACCGACAAGGCAAGGGAATCCTTTGCGGTGAGGCCTGCCTATGGGGGACCAGGAAAGGTGCCGATTCTGCATACCTTCCTCCCCTATGAGGCGAGCGCCGGGACGATCATTTCGGCACTCAAGGGGAGGTGGTTCGACACAATACGATGGGTAGGGATGGCCGAGACCGACGAAGGTTTCGTAATGAAATGGGTTACCGAGGACGGGACTGCGACAATCGACGCCAGGTTCTCGGCGGGGCAGCTGGATGTCGACGCAAAGGTGGCGAAGGAAGCCGACCTTCCAAAGGCGGTCCGAGCAGCTCACCAGTTGATGGGGAGAATCTCCAGGCTCTACGCCAGCCCAAGGCCGGGAGCAAGGCCCGCTCTAATGCGGATAGGGTACTTCAAGCCGTACGCGATGTGAGCCGCTACCTCTCGAACCCGCTCAACAAGTAGCTGCCGGGTGCATGGTCCAGGTGGTGATTCTGACAATATGACAGGAACACAGGGTATGCAGCTGTTACAGTCATTTTCAGACGCTGTAACCGAGCTGGCTGAGAGCGTTTCACCTTCGGTGGTGAACGTTAACGCAGGAAGGAGAGGTGGCACGGGAATTGTCTGGTCCTCCGACGGACTGGTCGTAACCGCGAGCCACGTCGTAGGGCACTCGATGGCGCCTACGGTCGTGTTAAGTGACGGCAAGGAACTCGAGGCGAGGTTAGTCGGAAGGGATCCATACACGGACATCGCCCTGCTCAAGGTAGACGCATCGGGGCTGGCGCCTGTCAAGGTGGGAAGCGCGGACGGCATAAAGGTGGGACAGTTCGTCCTAGCCCTGGCGAACGCCTCGGGGAAGAAAGCCTCAGCCACATCAGGCATCATAACGAGCAACCGCAGGAGCATGCACGGCTTCTGGGGGGTCATGATAGAGGACGCCGTGGTCTCGGACGCGAAGTTGAACCCCGGCTATTCTGGTGGTCCCCTAGTGGACGCATCCGGGAACCTGCTGGGAATGAACGTGGCCTACTTCGCCGGCAGAGGAGTGGCCGTCTCCGTTGACTCCCTGAAGGAAACCGTCGGCAAGATCTCAAAGGACGGCCGTGTCAAGAAGGGCTTCCTGGGAGTCGTAGTCGAGCCTGTCGAGATCCCTGAAGAACTCGCCAGGACCGCCGAAGTCGGCCAGGAGGATGGGCTCCTCGTCAGGGCTGTAGATGCCGGGTCCCCGGCGAGGGCTGCAGGAGTGGCCCTGGGCGACATCATCCTGAAGCTGGGGGACGCGCAAGCTACCGACGAGTACGAGCTCCACAAGGCGCTCTCGGGGGACGTCGTGGGGAAGACGGTCACCCTTCGGATCCTAAGGGCAGAGAAGGTTGCCGACCTGAAGGTCACTCCAAGGGAGGCCGAGCTGTAGATGACGTCGTTCCCAAAAGAACCCAACTTCCCTCAACCGGGAGGACCCAGGGAACCCCTCCCTCCCATCCGTCCTCCTTTCTGATTCCCAAGGGCTAATCCAATCAGGAACCCACTGTGGGGAGGCCCGGGAAGAGACTCTCCACGGGGAGAAGACGGTCTGCCTGCTGCCCGGAATCAACCGAGGTTAGCCGTCACAGCGAAGGTGGCCGGAGAGGTGATCCCAAGGGCGCTATGTGTCGCATTACGGATGAAATAATAACATATGTTATATAACCCAGACGCCGGATGCTCTTGTAATGCAACCTGCTTCAAACGATTCTGGCCTCCTCGAAAGATTCGAGACTGGAGCACGGTCCCAGATCCCCCACATCGAGGAAGGGAGAATCGTCAACCCCACCCCCCTTGTCGACGTGACAGCCGAACTGGTAGAGTGCGCGAAGTCGGAATACGGGCTACGGCTTGGGAATGGAGCAAGGGTCCTGGTGAAGCTTGATTCCAAGATTGCGGGGGGCTCGGTTAAGGTCAGACCAGCGGTTAACATCGTGGGCGACGCGATCACTTCCGGGAAGCTGAGGGAGGGCCAGACGGTCTTCGAGGCCACGTCGGGTAACTTCGGGCTCGCCCTCGGCTGGCTCGGGAAGCTGGGGATCGACGTGGTGGCATTGGTCTCCAGGAGGCTGCAGCAGGGAGTGGTGGACAAGTTGCGGGCGGACGGCGTACGGCTTGTCAACCTGGACATTGATATTTGTCCCGCGCCTGGGTTCAATGGCGATGCAGACCTCCTCGTGGCGAAGGGGGTCGCAGAAAGCGTGAGGGGGCAGCTCGCAGAGCTCGGGTTCGATCCCAGGAAGTTCGACGGGGCCCGGGAAAGAGCGGAGTCTTTCCTGGCCAGGCAGGACGCCATAGGGCTGGCGAAGCTGCTCGCCGAGGTGTACGGAGGCTTCTGCACAGAGCAGTACGACAGCGAGCTGAACGTCCAAGTCCACCAGTCTCTCACTGGACCTGAGCTGGATCAGCAGCTTGGAGAACTGGGGACGTCTCTCGGTGAAGCGGACTTCGTCTGCACCTTCGGGACAGGAGGAACCGCAGGAGGGGTTAGCAGGTACGTGGCGTCGAGGTATGGCAGGAAGGGGGCCAGGGTGGTCTTCCCTCTGGCAGGCCAGGACGTTGCGGGGATAAGGACCAGAGACAGGGCGTTGGGGCTGCGGTTCTACGAGCCCGAGTCGTACCTGGGGGAGCACGAGGTCGATTTCGACGACGCCACTAGGCTCTTCGAATTCTTCAACAGAAAGGGGTACGATGTAGGCGAAAGCGGCGCCCTCGCCCTCTACGCCTCGATGCAGCTGATCAACTTCGGGGCCGGAAAGCAGTTAGTCGTGATGGTGGCCGATGGCGCCTCCAAGTACTCGACAGAAGTGCAGGCCGTGGCACGGAAGGGAAAGAGGGACCAGGTGAGGTTGGACGAAGCAGCCTCGGCCATAAGAGAGTACGGGGGAGTGTTGTGGGCCCACAACATGTTCGTCCCCAAGAAGGAGGGGATCAGGGTCATAGCAGCATCCCTCGGGTGCGCCGAGTCGGACGTCAGGGTCGCCGCGGCGAGGGACGTGCAGGCCGTGCTCAACGGAGGGGAGCCGTCAATGGAATTCGAGAGCATCCTCCCCAAGGACGACAGGCCAATTCTTGTAGTTTGCATGGCGGGAAACACTTCCCTGATGCTGGCGAAGGTTCTTGAGAGAAGAGGAGTGGCTGCCGAGAGCCTGGTGGGGGGAATAACGGGCCTCCCCGCCTCCAGAGGGATGCCACCCTTCGAGCTGGTCGAGATAGCGAGAGGCTAACGCTAGGACGGGGGCAAATGGTCTCCGCCCAGGTGGGGTACGGGATTAGGCCTTCACTGCTGGATCATACGCTGGATTTGAAAGAGAGCGCCGCATTGAGAACCTGCTGGGGCGCATACACGTGTGGGTTGAGCTCGAGGCAGACAAAGACGTCGGAGCCTGCCAGCATCCCCATCAGCTTGTTGAGGTTCGCGATCCCCTCCCCTGGAACGAGGTGGGCGTCAGATTCTCCAGTGTTGTCGCTCAGGTGCACCTCTACGAGGCGCCGGCCGGCCATTTGTACAAAGTCATCCGAGGCCTGGCCACTTGCGTGAGCGTGCCCTGTGTCTAGGGTGAACCTCAGCTCCTCGACAGCCTCCATGAGGCCTCTCAAGGAGTCGACGGTGGACCCGACCGGATAGTGGTACTTCGACTTGCTCTTGGTCTGGTTCTCCACGCTTATGGCGAGCCTGCCGTCGGCCGCTCTTATCATGGTGCGGAGGATGGAAGCAGCGTTCGCCGCCGAGGCAGGCACCATCGCTTCGTTGTGGACGCTCCCCGGATGGACCGTGATTACCTTCGCTCCAAGGGAGTCGCCGAACCCGACGAACTCCTCCAGACTCCTCTCTACCGCGCTCCTCACAGGTTGGAAGGGATTGGCTGGGTTGAGGTCGGTAAAGGGCGCGTGCATTGTGACAGTCATTTCGTAGGAGGAAAGTGCTTCGCTCAGGGCGTGCTTGTCGACCCAGCCAGGAAGCGCATGGGGAGCGTCCCCCCAGAGCTCCACGTAGTCGAACCCGGCGTCCCCGATTGCCCGGACCGCTGAGGCAACATCAACTCCGAGCAGCGACCAAGTGCTCAGGCCTATCCTCATTTTCCCAAACCAGGATGTCTTGTCGGACCCTTGCTCAGGAGGTGGGGGAGCTCTGGGCAGCCCTGACTCTCTTCACCATTTCCTTCAACATGTGCAGGGCCACCTCCGGGTTTGTCCTTACAAGGCCGGCGAAAGCCCAGGACGTCAGCGCCC
Organism: Thaumarchaeota archaeon UBA183; assembly: GCA_002495205.1. Next base: position 9,743 of record DAEE01000032.1, read on the forward strand.
AGCACTTGGTCGGAGAGAGAGCAATCACGTCTGCCGAGCGTGGCAGCTCGTCGATGAGCGACATCTCGCCGAAGAACTGCCCCCTCCCCAGGGTAGCGAGAATCCTCTCACCCTTGCGCACTTCGGCCTTGCCGTCAAGAATAAGGTAGAAACCGACCCCCATGGTCCCTTCCCGTACAATGATATCACCTGCCTTGTACGACAGTTCCTTTCCCTCGGACACGAGTGACTTCCTTTTCTTTTCGTCGAGGCTTGAGAAGAAGGGGACGGTGCCAAGCAACGATGCCGTGTCCGGGGCGCTCGCCATTCGGCCTCCGACGCCGTGGAACTCATTTAAACTCACCGACATGCTCCAGTTGGCCTTTCCTACCTCTTGCTCGGAAAACCTTCGGAATGCGGTTTTACCTACCGAGAACGCCTGGCCTGGGGGCGGACGGTCATCTTCTTCGGTCTGGGGCCAAGGGAGAGAACGGTCTTCTCGTAGTCGGACCAGCTGACCCCCAGCTTCTGGGCGACCATCATCTCGATCATGGTGGCGAACGCGTGCTCGTTCCTGTATGGCGCCTTCGGGTGGTTGCCTGGCTCGGCGTCCAAGGGATGAAGGTTCATCCGGCGCTCGGCCTCGAAGTTGACGTCGAAGGCCACCACCTCCTTGTCGGTTATGCCGTGCATCTTGCAGAGCTCGTATTCAATCATCTCGTGCAGCGCCACCAAGAAAACGTACCTCTGATCCTTCATCTTACTCACCCTGATTTGCGCCGGCCTGCCCGGTATCCAGTCCCCCACCGTCTCATACCTCTGCTTCCTGTGGGGCACCTGAGATATCATGAAGACTTGTTTGATGTCCTTGCGGGTGACAGACCGCTTGGGGCGTAGCACCCTGGAACCCCTTGACCCAATGGCCGACTGACGCATGGAGGCGTTGCTGAGGCCATGAGAGGACAAGTAGACCGGAAAAGAGCCCGCCTGGGGCCCCCTAAGGGATAGGCTGTCAATTCGGCGCCCCTTTTTGGTTAACCAAAGTTAAGCCGCATGAGAAGGGCCGGGGAAGCCGGGAGTGAGCCTTCCCCCGTTGGGGGTTTAACAAGGGGTCTCGGTCGTATCATGAGACGATAATGGGGGAGGTCTAGGCTTTCCCCCCCTGGGCCTTCCTAAAGTCCAGGGCAGCCGAGTTGATGCAATACCTCAACCCCGTGGGCCGGGGTCCATCGTCGAAGACATGACCAAGATGGACACCGCAGTTCCCACAGCTGACCTCTGTCCTGACCATGCCGAAGCTTCGGTCTGTATCCTCCCTGACGATGCCCTTCGAGACAGGCTGGAAGAAGCTCGGCCACCCTGTGCCTGACTCGAACTTCGTGTCAGAGCTGAACAGTGGGGTGCCGCATACGATGCACGCGTAGATGCCCTTCTCGTGGTTGTCCCAGTACTTTCCCGTAAAGGGGGCCTCGGTCCCCTTGTTGAAGCAGACGTTAACAGACTCCCTGTTCAGTTTTTCCTTGAGCTTCTCCATCTCCTCGCGTGTTAGCATCCGTTGCTGAAAGGCGCAAGACCAAGTTTAATCTTTCGTCGTCGGTCAGGACGGGCCCTAAGTAGTTCGGCGGAGGTCTTATGTAGAAACGGCATTGAGCGGCCATGATGGATCCTGACCAAATCGCACTTGATCCCGAGGAACTCCCGCGCAGGTGGTACAATGTCGTGCCCGACATCCCGGGTGGGTTGCCACCCCCCAAGGAGCCTGGAGAAGGGGAGTCGAGGGTTGAGGCTCTCAAGAAGAGGCTGGTAGGGGAGTGCCTGCGTCAGGAGATGTCGACGTCAAGGTGGATTGACATACCGGAGGAGGTCAGGGAGCTCTACATCCACGCCGGCCGGCCCAGGCCGCTCTACAGGGCGAAGCGCCTTGAGCAGAGGCTGGGGCTGAGGAAGGTCCGGATATACTACAAGCGCGAGGACCTGAGCCCCACAGGGTCCCACAAGGTAAACACTGCCATCGCCCAGGCGTATTACGCGGCGAAGGAGGGGAAGAAGACCCTCGTGACAGAGACCGGGGCGGGCCAGTGGGGGACAGCGCTAGCGTACGCCTCGTCCCTTCTCGGCCTGAAGACGGTGGTGTTCTGGGTCAGAGCGGTGTACGACTGGAAGACGGAGAGGAAGTTCCTAATGCAACTTTACGGAGCCAGAGTTTACCCTTCCCCCAGCGACCAGACGGCGTTCGGAAGGAAGCTGCTCGAGGTCGATTCCAAGCACCAGGGGTCCCTTGGTATTGCGGTCTCCGAGGGGCTCGAATACACCGACTTGGCAGGCGACAGGGTCTATTGCCTCGGATCGGTGCTGAATCATGTCCTCATCCACCAGTCGATAATTGGGTTGGAGTGCATCAAGCAGTTCGAAAGGGTGGACGACTCCCCGGACCTTGTGATAGGTTGCCTGGGAGGGGGCTCCAACTTCGGAGGAGTTGCGCTCCCGTTCATGGGGGAGGTCCTTCAGAAGAAGAGAGAGTGCGAGTTTCTCGCCGCCCAGTCCGAGGCCGCTCCCAACCTCGTCCGGGGCGAGTACAGGTATGATTTCGGGGACACCGCCGGTCACACGCCGCTGATGATGATGTACACACTGGGCCACGAGACAGCGATGACCCCCATCAAGTCTGACGGCCTGAGGTATCATGCGGCCGCGCCCATAATCAGCGCTCTCCGTAACAAGGGATACATCGGGGCGGTGGCATACCCGAGCGATGAGGTGCTCGTCTTCGAGGCCGCGAAGACTTTCCTTGAAACGGAGGGGTGGTTGATTGCGGGGGAATCGGCCCACGCGGTCAGGGCGGCAATAGACGAGGCGAAAAAAGCGGAGGCAGCGGGAGAGGAGAAGTGCATACTGGCCAACATAAGCGGCCACGGATTCCTCGACCTGGACGCCTACAGGGCCAAGATAAGGCTAGACTGACCCTCCT
>DAEE01000049.1:0-502 GCA_002495205.1 Thaumarchaeota archaeon UBA183
CAAGGGCCCCTACAGGAGGGACACCTCGGTCGCCGTAAGGCCGTCCGAGGCCGGAGTCGTCGACTCGATATTCATGACGGAGAACGTGGAGGGAGGGAGGATGTTCAAGGTGAGGGTCAGGGACATGAGGATCCCCGAGATCGGAGACAAGTTCGCTTCGAGGCACGGCCAGAAGGGGGTCATCGGCCTCGTGGTCCCCCAGGAGGACATGCCCTACACGGCCGAGGGGATCGTCCCGGACGTGATAATCAACCCGCACGCGTTCCCGTCCAGGATGACCGTAGGCCAGTTCATCGAGTCAATCGCAGGGAAGGCTGCGGCGTTCCGCGGCTCCTCGGTGGACGGCTCGGCGTTCGCGGGGGAGAGCATCGAAGAGATGGAGAAAGTCCTACGCTCAAGGGGCTTCGAGGCCTCCGGCAGGGAGATCATGTACGACGGGAAGACCGGGAAGAAGTTCGCAGCCGACGTCTTCGTCGGGGTCGTCTACTACCAGAAGCTCCAC
>DAEE01000049.1:618-2066 GCA_002495205.1 Thaumarchaeota archaeon UBA183
GTCTGCGAGAAGTGCGGGCTCATAGCATACTACGACGCGAAGCAGAGGAAGTACACCTGCAAGATCGACGGTGACCAGGCGAAGATATCGACGGTGGTGGTCGCCTACGCCTTCAAGCTTCTGCTCCAGGAGATGATGAGCCTGAACATTGCACCTAGGCTACAGCTGAAGGACAAGGTGTAGAGAATGTCGATGGAACAGGCGCTCAAGACCATAGGCGGGATCAACTTCGCAGTCTTCTCGCCTGCCGAGGTCCGCAAGTACTCGGTGGCAGAGATCACGCAGCCGGAGACCTACGACGAGGACGGGATGCCCGTCCAGGGCGGCCTCATGGACAGCAGGCTGGGGACCCTGGAGCCCGGACAGAAGTGCGGCACCTGCGGAAGCACCGCAGGGAGGTGCCCCGGACACTTCGGCCACATCGAGCTGGCGGAGCCGGTGCTGCACATCGCATTCGTCGACGAGATCAACAGGCTGGTGCAGACCACCTGCAGGTCCTGCGGCAGGATACTCCTCCCGCAGCAGGAGCTGGACGCCTATCACGCGAAGCTCACGAGCAGGACTGACTTCACACCCTCGCTGCTGGAGACGGTCGCGAAGGAGATTGCCACCAAGGCGAAGAAGGTCAAGNNCCAGATTGAGTTCACGAAGCCGACCATCTTCCACGAGATTACCGAGGAAGGGGGAGCGACCCGCCTCCTCCCTGTGGCCATCCGTGAAAGACTCGAGAGGATCAACAACGAGGACCTACAGCTCCTGGGCTTCAACTCCCGGGCGGCGCGCCCCGAGTGGTTCGTCCTCCAGGTCCTCCCCGTCCCGCCCCTCACGGTCCGGCCGTCCATCACGCTGGAGTCCGGCATCCGCTCGGAGGACGACCTCACCCACAAAGTGGTCGACATCCTCAGGGTGAACCAGAGGGTCCGGGAATCCAAGGAGTCGGGCACCCCGCACCTGATCGTCCAGGACCTCGTCGACCTGCTCCACTACCACGTAACCACCTACTTCGACAACGAGGTCTCCGGCATCCCCCAGGCCCACCACAGGTCGGGGAGGCCGCTGAAGACCCTCTCCCAGAGGCTGAAGGGGAAGGAGGGGAGGTTCAGGGGCTCCCTGTCAGGCAAGAGAGTCGACTTCTCAAGCCGCACGGTCATCAGCCCGGACCCGAGCCTGGACATCGGCGACGTAGGTGTCCCGTTCGAGGTGGCCAAGAAGCTCACGATCCCCGAGAAGGTCTCCCCATTCAACATCGAGCACCTCAAGGAGCTAGTGAACAAGGGGCCTTTCGAGCACCCGGGCGCGAACTACGTCATCCGCCCGGACGGTGTCAAGATCAGGCTCGACTTCGCCAGCGACAGGAAGGCCCTGGCCGACTCCCTGGCGCCGGGGTACATCGTCGAGAGGCACCTGATGGACGGGGACGTCGTCCTGTTCAACAGGCAGCCGTCGCT
>DAEE01000049.1:2095-3114 GCA_002495205.1 Thaumarchaeota archaeon UBA183
GACGAGATGAACCTCCACGTCCCCCAGAGCGAGGAGTCGAGGTCGGAGGCGCTCATGCTCATGAGGGTCCAGGACCAGATCCTCTCGCCGAGGTACGGTGGCCCCATAATCGGGGGCATCAGGGACTTCATCACGGGCGCCTTCATGCTCACCAGGGACGAGACCTTCCTCACGCCGGGCGAGTTCTCCAACCTCGCGCTCGTGGGCGACTTCGTCGGAGACCTTCCGGAGCCGGCCCAGAGGGGCGCCCACCCCATGTTCACTGGCAAGCAGCTCTTCTCCCTCTTCCTCCCGAAGGGGATGAACTACGTCCTCACCTCGAAGTGGGCGAAGGCCCAGCGCACGGGCACCACCAACGACGTCGTGATCAGGGACGGTCAGCTGCTATCCGGCGTCGTGGACAAGGCAGTGATCGGGGCCGAGGAGCCTGACTCGCTCCTGCACCGCATAGCCAAGGACTACGGGAACGAGGAGGCGCGCAACTTCCTCAACTCCATACTCAAGGTGCTGAAGACCTTCCTCACCAGGAGGGGGTTCACCTACGGCTTCAACGAGCTCGACCTCCCAAGCGAGGCGAAGAAGGGGATCGTGGACTCGCTCGACGAGGCCTACGCAGCTGTCACGGACCTCCAGAAGAAGTACAAGGCGGGGACACTCCAGCTGACCAGGGGGCTCACAGCAGAAGACACCCTTGAGGCGTACATAGTCAACGAGCTCGCGAAGGCGAGGGACAAGGCAGGGAGGATCGCCGACAGGTCGTTCCCTGCGGAGAACTCGGGAATGATAATGGCCAGGACAGGGGCGAGGGGATCAAGCCTCAACGTGGGCCAGATGACCGCAGCCCTCGGGCAGCAGTCTGTCAGAGGGAAGAGAATCAGCCACGGCATGAAGGGGAGGGCCCTGAGCCACTTCCCCTGGGACGACCCGTCCCCCGAGGCGAAGGGGTTCGTGAGGAGCAACTACAGAGACGGCCTTTCCCCGACGGAGTTCTTCTTCCACGCCATGGGCGGGAGGGAAGG
>DAEE01000049.1:3156-5806 GCA_002495205.1 Thaumarchaeota archaeon UBA183
ATCCAGTTCCTCTACGGCGAAGACGGGGTCGACCCTGCCAAGAGCGACCACGGGCGCCCCATCAACCTTGACAGGCTGGTGGAGACCGAGGAGCTCTCCCACAAGGGGAAGGCGAAGGTCGACGCGGAGGAGCTCGAGAAGCTCCTGAAGAAGTACCAGCCGGTCCTCAACGAGAGGCTCGTGAAAGAGCTCAAGGACAAGCTTGGCGGTTCCCACCTCGACGATGACGGGCTCAAGGAGACCATGGAGAAGGTGGACGAGGCCATGGACTACTCCCGGGTCGAGCCCGGCGAAGCCTCTGGCATAGTGGCGGCCCAGTCCATCGGCGAGCCGGGCACCCAGATGACGCTCAGGACCTTCCACTTTGCGGGGGTCAGGGAAAGGGACGTCACCCTCGGACTCCCGAGGCTGATGGAGCTGGTGGACGCGAGGAAGATACCGGCCACCCCGTCCATGGACATCTACCTCACCAAGGACTACGCAACCAGCAACGAGAAGGCGGTCAGGGTCGCAAAGGAGATACTGTTTACGAAGGTCGGGAACGTCGTCGCATTCAGCGAGGTTGACCCCACGGAGGGGATCAAGCTCCACCTCGGCCCGGAACTGATGACCGACAGGGACACGAACCCGGAGGAGATCGCCAAGGTCGTCGAGACGGGGAAGCGGAAGGTGCAGCAGGACAAGAGGAACTCGAACGTCATCCACGTGAGCATGCCCGACGCAGACCTATCGGCGCTCTTCACACTGAGGAACAAAATCCTCAACATGAAGCTGAAGGGGATTCCAGGCATCACCAGGGTCACAGTGGTGAAGGAAGGGGAGGAGTGGTTCATCCAGACGGCAGGCTCCAACCTTGGGAAGGTAGTGCAGGTCGAAGGGGTGGACCCGACCAGGGTCTACACCAACAACGTCCACGAGGTCGCCCAGGTCCTGGGCATAGAGGCTGCGAGGGCAACCCTAGTCAGGGAGCTGATGAGCACCCTAGACGAGCAGGGGCTCGAGGTGGACATACGCCACATCTTCCTCGTCGCAGACCTGATGACGTCCAAGGGCTACATCCAGCAGATAGGGAGGCACGGGATCGCAGGGACGAAGAGCAGCGTGCTGGCCAGGGCCGCGTTCGAGATCACTGTCCCCACGCTCGCCGAGGCGGCGGTCAAAGGCGAAGTCGAAGACCTGAAGGGGGTCACCGAGAACGTGATCGTGGGGCTCCCCATCCCAGTAGGGACCGGGATGATTGACCTTTACATGAGCTGATTCTGATGGTCGACAGCGCGCAGCTCACCAAGGTCCTCAAGGAGGCCATGAAAGGGGGCAAGTCGGCACTTGGAGCCAAGGAGAGCATCGCCGCAGTGAAGGGGAGCAAGGCTGTGCTCTGCACGAAGTCCATCCCGCCGGCCCTGGGCGCGAAGCTGAGAGAGGAGGCGAAGAAGCACGGCGTCCCCGTGGTCGAGCTGCCCCAGACCTCGGCAGAGCTCGCCAAGATGGTGGGGAGGCCCTACAAGGTGTCTGCGATCGCGGTGCGGAACGTGAGCGACTCGGACATCAAGCTTCTGACGAGGTAAGGTCGAGGATGCCAGAGATTAAGCTAAGCTCGGACCAGCTCTCCCTGATGGCCATGTTCCAGGGGATGACCGGCGCCACGGCCAGGGACTGCGTCATAGACGACAAGCGGGACAGGGTGATCTTCGTGATAGCCCAGGGTCAGATGGGCCTCGCCATTGGGAAGGAGGGGGCTTCAGTCAAGAAGATCGAGCGCGCTGTGAAGCGTCCCGTGGAGGTCGTCGAGTGGGCTGACAACGTGGAGGGGCTGGTCAGGAACTCCCTGGGGGCCAAGTTCGTGCAGGAAGTGAGGGTGAGCGACAGGCTGGACGGGACCAAGGGGGTCGTGGTGATCGTGGACCCGCGCAAGAAGGGCGCGGTCCTGGGGCTGGGAGGGAAGAACGCGGAGAAGGTGAGGCTCCTGGCGAAGCGCTATTTCGACATAAGCAACGTCCAGATAACGTCGGAGCTTTAAGGGGTTAAATACGATGAGAAAAGGCGGCGTCTGAAGCATGGCAGGTTCACCACGCGGGGAGTTCGCCGCAAGGCAGGCGCTGCTAAAGCGCCAGAGGCTCCGCTGGTCCAACAAGTGGTACAAGAGGCGGAAGCTGGGACTCGACTACAAGGCAGACCCGCTGGAAGGCGCCCCGCAGGCCAGGGGGATCGTCCTCGAGAAGGTGGGCGTGGAGTCGAAGCAGCCCAACTCTGCCATCCGGAAGTGCGTCCGGTGCCAGATCGTCAAGAACGGCAAGCAGGTCACGGCGTTCCTGCCCGGGGACGGAGCGCTGAACTACGTTGACGAGCACGACGAGGTCCTGCTGCAGGGGATCGGGGGCTCGATGAAGAGGGCAATGGGAGACATCCCCGGAGTCCGCTGGACCGTGTTCAAAGTGAACGGCGTTTCGCTCAACGAGCTGGTCTACGGCCGCAAGGAGAAGCCGAGGAGATAGCCGTGAGCAGGCAGTCCCTCGAATACCCCAACCTCCTCCTCTGGGAGAGGTGGGACATGACTGGCGTGAAGGTCGTGGATCCTGGGCTCCAGACGGTCATCAACCTGAAGCCCATGCTAGTACCCCACTCTGGGGGCCGCCACGAGCACAAGAAGTTC
>DAEE01000043.1 GCA_002495205.1 Thaumarchaeota archaeon UBA183
GGTCTTCTTCAGGGAGAACACGGAAGGTGAGTACATGCTCGGGAGCAGGGGCATGATGGTGACCCCGGACCTGGCTCTCGACTTCAAGATCATAACTCGGCCAGGAGCGGAGAGGATCATCCGCCTCGCATTCGAGCACGCAAGGAAGACAGGGAGGAAGAAGGTCACTGTGGTGACCAAGGCGAACGTGGTCAAGACGACGGACGGCCTGTTCCTGGAGACGGCCAAGAGGGTCGCCGCGGACTTCCCCGAGATCAGGTGGGACGGGTGGTACATCGACGTGTTCACTGCGAAGCTGATAGACCCCAAACGGAGGAGGGAGTTCGAGGTGGTTGTCCTCCCGAACCTCTACGGCGACATCGTGACAGACGAAGCCGCCGAGATGCAGGGAGGCGTGGGGACTGCGGGCAGCGCCAACCTCGGTGCGAGGTTCGGAATGTTCGAGGCGATTCACGGTTCCGCGCCGAGGATGATGACCGAGGGGAGGGGAGCCTTCGCGGACCCCCTCAGCCTCATGAGGGCGGCCGTGATGATGCTGGAGCACGTGGGGATGGTGGAGCAGAGCCGGAAGCTCGCCATGGCCCTGGACGTCTGCGGGATCTACGAGAGGAGGGCAGTGATCACTGGGCGGCCGGACGGGGCGACAGCGAGAGAGTTCGGCGACAGGGTGATCGAGGCCCTGGTGGATCCGGGGCTTGGCGCCCGCTGGAAGTCCTACCAGAAGAACTGAATTCTCGGTGACGACCCGTCCGCCTCAGCCGTGGATGCGGAAGTCCCTATGGTTCCTCGGCGTAGCGGGCTCCACTTCGAGCTTGTCCACCCTCGCCCGGGGGGGCCCGAACTTCGCCCAGTCCAGCACCCTCTTCACCTTCCTCTCGTCCCCCTCGAGGAACGCCTCCACGGACCCGTCTGGGAGGTTCCTGACCCAGCCCCTCACCCCCAGATCAGAAGCTAGCTGCGCCATGCTGGACCTGAAAGAGACACCGTGCACCAAGCCCCTTATCTTGACGTGGACAGCGGTCGCCATCTCTCTCGCCCTACAGGTGGAAGATGTCCGAGATTCCGTTGACGACGAAGGAGACCGCGAGGGCTGCGATCAGCAGTGCAGTGATTCTCGAGAGGGCGTTGGTCCCGTTCGCCCCAAGCACCTTTCGCACCCAGTCTGTGCTTGAGAGAATGAAGTAGGCGAGGGCCGCGTTGCACAGGATCACAATCAGGGCGAGCAGCGGGCTGTATGGGGGCCCGGAGATGATTATGACAGTGGAGATGGCACCAGGGCCGGCCAGGAGTGGGGTGGCAAGTGGGAACGTGGCAATGTCGAAGGGCTGAAGCCCCTTGGTCTTGAAGTCCCCGCCGTTGAGCTGATCCACGGCGACTATGAATAGGATTATCCCCCCTGCGATCCTGAAATCGTCGAGAGTTATGCCGAAGATGTCGAAGATGAGCCAGCCGAAGAGGGAGAAGACGACCAGGACAGCAGTAGAGATGACGATCGCCTGGTTGAGGATCCTCTTCCTGTGGTCCTGGTAATTGGCCGTGAGGGCCACGAATATCGGAACGGTGCCTATGGCGTCGGTCACAGCGAAGAGGAGGACGAACGCTCCCACGAAAAGGACAGGGTCGAAGGAGAAGAAAGAAGAAAGTAGCGACAAATGTTCAAGGCTTGGCGGCGTCCAAACGGATAAATAAGCAATTGACGATTTTTGGCCGAAAGGTTGTCGCAAATCCAAGAGTCAGCAATCGTTGAAGCGATGTCGAAGATCATGGACCCGGAACTCGGGAGGCCGATAACCGACCTGAAGCTGATAGACAGGATGGCCGTCGCCGGGAGCGCAGTCGAGCTGGAGTTCCACCTGACAGCACCGTTCTGCCCTCCCGTCTTCGCTCTGAAGATAGCAAGCGACATCAAGGCGGGCCTCCTGTCAGTCCCCGGAGTGACCGAGGCGAAGGTGACCCTCCGAGGGCACTACCTTGCCGAGGCGGTCAACAAGCAGGTGAACAGGCCGGCCCAGCCGGTTCAGTAGGTCGTCGGAGTGGGGAGCCGGGAGCGCGTCTCCGATTACCTCTCGAAGACGGGTGCGAAGTACGAGCTGAGGGATTTCGGGGAGAGCACGAAGAACTCCGCCCTCGCAGCCCAGGNNTCTCCGGGGACAAGAGGGTGGACGGAGGCAAGCTTTCGAAGGCCGTCGGAGCAGACCTCAGGGTCGCGAAGCCCGATGAAGTGCGGCTGAGGACCGGGTTCCCGATCGGCGGGGTCCCTCCTTTCCCCCACGAGGAGGGGGTGATGGTCCTCGCAGACGAATCGCTTGCGAGGTTCTCCCACGTCTGGGCAGCGGCGGGGACGCCCAACTCGGTCTTCCGCATGGGGACCAGGGACCTCCTGAGGCTGATCGCCTCGCCTGCGGTGGACGTGGCGGAGTAGCCTGCAAGGGTTATAGAGAAGGCACAGTTCTCTATAGAACCGTGCCCGCCAGAAAGGCCATAGAGATGGGCGAAGGTACGATTCTCGTCTCGCTCCCGAAGGACTGGGTCAGGAAGAACGGGGTCAAGAAGGGGGACACCCTGTCGGTCGAGGAGCTCTCGGGAGGGAAGCTGATGGTCAAGCCCTTCGAAGGGGGCGAGGAAGAGCCGAAGCAGGTAACC
>DAEE01000055.1 GCA_002495205.1 Thaumarchaeota archaeon UBA183
GGTCGGCGCTGCGAACGTAGCGATCTACATCGTCGCGTTCCAGGAGTACGGAAGCATACTGAGCCAGGTGAAGACTCAGGCACCAAGCATGCTCAGCACAAAGCTACCATGGTTCGGCACCGACGGCATCGCCCAGAACGCGGACCTGTCCAACTCGACATCCAGCGTCGCATCCATCGCGTCCGGGGTTGGGGTCTATTCGACCCTCTTCGGCGTGCTTGAGAACAACAGCAAGGCAATCGCCTTCTACAACAGAATAGCGGGTACCTCGGCAGGTGCGGCAATCCTCGGCGGCGGAGCCTTCTACGACTTCGAGGGCTACGACGACGTCTGGCTTGCAGCGCTGTCGGTGATCGCCTGCGGAACGAACTCGGGCACGTGCATACAGGGCATACTTCCGACAGTGGCAGGTAACTTCTACGGCCTGACGGGCGCGGAGACTCTGAACGCCGCCGGCGACAGGGCTCTCTTCGCAGGTTCAGGATACCAGGTCTGGAAGGTAGTCTCCAATGGAGCTAGCTCCTGGGAATGGATCCTGGCAGGCGCGTGGGATTACGCCACTGACTCGGTGACCTGGACAACTGGCAACGCCCCAGCATAAGATAAGGAGTCCCCCACTCCTCTTTTTCGTGGTCCAAATTGGCAGAACTGCTCCGGATGAACGAAGTGAGGAAGGCATTCGGGAGCCTCCAGGCCCTGGACGGAGTCACCTTCGGGGTCAACGAAAAGGAGGTTCACATCCTCATTGGACCCAACGGCTCCGGTAAGACGACCCTGATCAACGTAATCAGCGGTTTCTACAAGGGGGACTCAGGTACAGTCTCCCTGGGAGGGAAGGACATCACGGGGATGCCTCCCCACAAGCTGTACGCCATGGGGATATCGAGGACCTTTCAGATCCCCAGCCTGTTCACGAAGCTTACGATCATGGAAAACGTCCTGGTGGCCGAGAAGGGAAACCCCGGAGAGTCCTTCACCCATTCGATGCTCAAGGGCTCCTGGATGAAGAAGGAGACGGAGGCCACCGAAAGGGCCTACACGATTCTCCAGCTGCTAGGCCTTGACCAGATGTGGGATCGACAGGCATCCACGCTGAGCGGGGGCCAGATGAAGCTCCTCGAGCTTGCGAGGGCACTGATGAGCGGGGCGAAGGTCATCCTCCTCGACGAGCCGATTTCCGGCGTGAACCCCACGCTCGCGCACGAAATCTTCGGGCGAATCCTGAAGCTCAGAGACGAACTGGGGGTGACGTTCCTGATAGTGGAGCACAGGCTGGAGATCGCCCTGAGCTACGTCGACGCAGTGACAGCCATGGCCCTCGGGAAAGTCGTCGCCGCTGGGAAGCCCGAGCTCGTGATGGCAGACCCAAAGGTCATAGAGGCCTACCTAGGTGCCTGAGCCGTGCTGAAGGTCGACAACATATCGGCCGGATACGGGAGGCTCCAGATCCTCACAGACGTGAGCCTGGAAGCGCTCCCTGGCGAACTGACCATAGTAGTCGGCCCCAACGGCTCCGGGAAGAGCACCCTCCTGAAGAGCGTGGCCGGGCTGTGCAACCTCTACAAGGGGAGCATCACCATGGACGGAAAGGCTCTCAACGGGCACCCCCCTCACGTCATCGCCAGGCACGGGCTCGCCTACCTCCCCCAGACGGAGAGCGTGTTCACAAAGCTCAGCGTCACAGAGAATTTCAAGATGGCCGCATACATGGTGACAAGATCAGAGTACGAGACCAGGCTAAAGGACGCCCTGGAGATCTTCCCGGCTCTGAAGGGCTACCTCCAGTCGAAGGTGCAGAATCTGAGTGGAGGTGAAAGACAGATGGTGGCCATGACGATGGCCCTTCTCCGCAAACCAGAGGTCATAATGTTCGACGAGCCTACCGCAAACCTTTCCCCGAAGTACGCCACCGATGTCCTGAGGACGATCCAGAAGCTCGGGAAGGAGAGGGGACTCACCATCGTCCTGGTGGAGCAGAACGCCAAGAGGGCCCTCGAGATTGGGGACAAGGCCTACCTCCTCGTCGGTGGGAAGAACGCCTTCACAGGCACGGCGAAGGACCTGCTGGGCCACGCTGAACTAGCGCGGATGTACCTCGGCATGAAGACCGCTGGGGCCTAGGCGGGCTCTCCTACGACCAACGGATAAATAAGAACCGCAGTCGACGCAGGTCAGAACTTGCAGGGCCGAACCATTCGTGAGAGGGAGAAGGCTTGCCCGTAGAGGACCTCATGTGGGTAGAGAAGTACAGGCCATCGGTTCTGTCTGACCTCGTCGACCAGGTTGCCCTACGGCAGAGGCTGGTGTCTCTCCTTGAGAAGAAGGCGCAGCTCCCCCACCTCCTCTTCGCCGGCCCCCCCGGGTCTGGGAAGACCACCACTGCGATGATAATCGCGAGGCAGATCCTCGGGGAGAACTGGCGGGACTACACCCTTGCGCTGAACGCCTCAGACGAGCGTGGGATCGACGTCGTCAGGGAGAGGATCAAGACCTTCGCCCGTTTCACCGACCGCCGGGAGGGCATCCCCTACCGCCTCGTGATCCTAGACGAGAGCGATGAGATGACGTCTGACGGCCAGACCGCGCTCAGGAGGATCATGGAGGAGAACTCCGAGCACACCCGGTTCATCCTCGTCTGCAACTACTCCTCGGGGATCATAGAGCCTCTGCAGTCGAGGTGCGCAATCTTCAGGTTCCAGCGCCTCGACGAGGAGTCGGTCATCCAGCACCTGAGGTCCATAGCCAAGAAGGAGAAGCTGAAGCCTTCCAGCGACACGGTCTACGGCGCCATCTTCGAAGCCACCCAGGGAGACCTAAGGCAGGCCATCAACCTAATGCAGGCGGCCTCTGCCTCGGGGGAACTCACCCCCGACTCCGTGAAGGCTGTCTCGGGNNTCGCGGACGAAGATGATCGAGCTAACCAGGGTCTACGGCATCCCGGAGAGGGACTTCCTGAGGTTCGCCAACGAAGCGCTCGGCTCGATGAAGGTCCCGGATCTGGCGAAGGCCATCTCGATCCTTGCAGAGTACGACTTCAGGCTCGTGCAGGGGTCCCAGCCCGAGCTGCAGCTGACGGCAATGCTGGCGCAACTCTCCTCGCTCCGCAAGAAGGAAGACTGACTTGGACCTTTCTCTCCCAAGGGGGGTAGACGACGTCGAGCCCGGCCGCTACGCCCGGCAGGAGCGCGTCCGCAGGGCCTTCGAAGACGTGTCGAAGTTGTACAACTTCCAGGCGATGGAGCCGGCCTCTCTCGAGCACCTGAACACCCTCAGGGCGAAGAGCGGCGAGGATGTGGACAAGGAGATCTACTCTTTCAAGGACAAAGGAGGAAGAGACCTAGGGTTGCGCTTCGACCTGACCGTGGGCATCACCCGCTACGTCTGCTCCCGCAAGGACCTAAGGCTCCCTGTGAAGCTTTCTGCTGCTGGCGCCATCTGGCGGTACGACGAGCCGCAGTACGGGCGCTACAGGTGGTCGCACCAGTGGGACCTCGAGATCTTCGGACCCCCCTCCGTGGGAGCCGACGCCGAGGTCATTGACGCGAGCGCTGCAATACTGCGCAAGTCGGGGCTTTCTGAGTTCGTGGTGAAGGTTGGGGACAGGCGTGTCGTCGAGGACTATGTCAGGAAGCGCATCGGCATCCAGGAGCAGGAGCGGATCGTTGAGCTGATGCGCGCTCTCGACAAGGTGGAGAAGAAGACGTCTGACGAACTGCGCTTGGAATACGCAGGGAAGGGCTTCGAGGCGAAGCAAGTGGACGACATGCTCGAGTTCGGCCGCCTTAGGGGGAGGCCAGACCAGGTCCTCGCGAAGGCGTCTGAGCTGAAGCTGGAGTCTGTCAGTGAGCTTAGGACGCTCGCCGACAATCTCGACTCCAGGGGGCTGAGGAATGTCGAGTACAATATGAGCATCGTCAGGGGGATTGACTACTACACCGGCATCGTGTTCGAGGCAGGCGACACCAAGAACCCGAGGCTCGGCTCTCTGTTCGGGGGCGGGAGGTACGACGCACTTCCGAGGATCTTCGGGAGGCCAGACCTCTCCGCCACGGGGGCGGCGGGAGGGATTGAGCGCATCGCAATGTCGCTGGCGGAGGCTGGCGGCGCGCCTTCACCTATGGCCTACGTCGCAGTCGCGGGGGCAACGTCGTCCTCCTACGCCCTGAGGGTCCAGAAGGCTCTGAGGGAGGCAGGTGTCTCGTGTGAGGCTGCACTCGGCCAGAAGGCCCTGTCGAAGCAGCTCGAGGATTCCAGCCGCACGGGCGCGGCCTGGACCTTCATCGTGGGGGAGAAGGAGGCGAGGTCGGGGTCTGTGACCCTGAGGGATATGAAAAGCGGGAAAGAAGAGTTCCTGACGCTCGCCAATGCACTGGCGCGGATCGGCCCCCCTGAACGGGCGGCATAATCTTTAATCCAAGGCCCTCCGTCGAATACGCATCGGAATGGAACGAGCAATCGTCCTGGTGAACCTGAGCCCGGGCACCGAAGAGGCGAACATCGCCGCCCTGCGGGGGATGGCCGGAATCAAGTCAGTCTACCAGCTCTACGGCCTCTACGATCTGCTGGTCATGGTGGAAGGGGCCGATGACGCCACTGTCAAAGGCATCATCGCTGACAACCTCAGGTCGAAGCCGGGCGTGGTCTCGACCATCACGATGAAGATTCTATCGTAGCCGGCATCAACGTTTTAACCCAATCCTAGGCGGCAGGACTCGATGTCGCCCAGAATTCTTGTAACAGGAGCGGCAGGACAGATAGGCTCCGAACTGGTCGTCGCCCTGCGCGAGAAGTACGGAGACAGAAACGTCATCGCCACAGACAAAGCTGTCACCCGCGCCCAGGTGGTCCCAGGAGTCCTCGAGCAGCTCGACGTGATGCACCTGTCCTCCGTCGAAAGGGCGCTCAGGGCTCACCAGGTCGACACAGTCTACCACCTCGCCGCGATACTCTCGGCGGCAGGGGAGGCGAACCCTGACCTCGCCTGGGACATCAACATGGGAGGGCTCAAGAACGTGCTGGACGCCTCTCTACGGCACGGCATCCGCAGGGTCTTCTGGCCGAGTTCCATAGGCGTCTTTGGCCCGGACGCCCCCAAGGTGAAGGCGCCCCAGGACACCCCTCTGAACCCGACGACGATGTACGGAGTGACCAAGGTGTCCGGCGAACTGATGTGCGAGTACTACTCCCTGAAGCATTCGCTCGACGTCAGGAGCGTCCGCTACCCCGGGCTCATCAGCAGCGAGGCCAAGCCCGGCGGCGGCACCACAGACTATGCGGTTGAGATATTCTACTCGGCCCTCCAGGCGGGACGGTACACATGCTTCCTGAAGGAGGGAACCGTGCTCCCGATGATGTACATGCCCGACGCCCTCCGCGCCGCCATCGAAATCATGGAAGCTGACAGGGAGAGGGTGAAGCTCCACAGAGGGTACAACCTTGCGGCGATCAGCTTCTCCGCCGGGGAGCTCGCAGCCGAAATAAGGAAGCACCTTCCGGAGTTCAGAGTGACCTACTCGCCTGATTCCAGGCAGGCCATCGCCGAGTCTTGGCCCAGGTCCATAGACGACTCGGAGGCCCGCGCGGACTGGGGGTGGAAGGAGGAGCACCACCTGCCAAGCATGGTCTCCGACATGCTCAGGAGGCTGAGCCCCCGCCTCAGCGGGGAAAAGACGTTTAACTCCACAGGCGGGTCCGTCCACCGATACCGATGAGAGACCCGACCTCGTTCCTCAGACAGGAGTACGACGACCTGGTCCGCCAGGAGCTCGACTGGAAGCTCAGAGTCCTGGGCGGCCCGAGCGCACCATGGTGCATCGTCGATGGCAAGAAGGTCCTGATG
>DAEE01000019.1 GCA_002495205.1 Thaumarchaeota archaeon UBA183
GGCGCCGCGCGTCCTGCTGCGAGGGAGGAACTTCCCCAGGAGATCCCCGTGGCCCGCCCACCGGCTCGCGTCGGGGTGTCGGTCCCAACTGGCCACTTAACCGTTTCCCGACGCCCGCCTTATCTAGGAGACAAGTATCGTATTCCCCGTGATAACGGTCGAGGTGAAGTTCCCGAGTTCAGCTGAACCCCGGAGGGTCCAGCGCTTGGTCCTGCGGACCTGCAAGGACCGTGGGCTCGTGCTGTCAGTTGAGACGTCCTTGAAGAGCTACCCTGGTTCCGTGCACTGGCATTTCAAGAAAGAGAAGGAGCGCGGAACCATAGAGGTGACCTACTGGAGACACGGGAGTCGCCTGTGGATTTCGGTCCATTCGAACCGCCAAGGGGACTGGACCGGGGAAGAGGTGCGCGGACTCAAGACTGACCTCGAAGCGAGACTCGCTTAGACTTCGAAAAGCTGAGGGAAGTACTCCCTTTCCGCCTGCAGTACCTTCCCCTCGGTGCGCGCCTTCCTGTACGACTCCAGCGGCTCTTGGTTCAGAGTCAGGAACGTCGGACCCCATTTGTAGATGTTGAGGTACCTTGTCGCTTCGTCCACCTCCCCCAGGACGTACATCGTCGCCGCCACGGCCTCCAGGGAGCTGAGCATCCCGGGACGGGAGTAATTGGTAGGGTTTGCCGCCAATAGCGTAGGGAGCCTCCGGTGCTTACCCCCCAGCTTTCGGAAGAACACCTCCTGGGCGAGGTTCCACGAAGCGTCCACAACGAGTACCGACTTCGCACCCCTATCGGGTGGGGATAGGACCCTGTGCGCCCAGGGGTTGAGGACTATCACCTTGTCCGAGGCATGGAACTTCCTGCTGACCCCCTTGGCGAGGTCCATGTTGATCATCTTCCTAGCGGTGCACTTGGTGGGGTCGTCCTGGCCCATCTCGAGCGCGAAGACTCCGAGCATTGCTTCTCCAGGGCCCGCCCCCAATGCGTGATAATAACGGCTTGTCCCCGACTTGTAGCAACGGTTATTACTGCACCCTCGAATAGAACAGGGAGAGGTAATGGGACATTCCTCAAGCCTTCGTCCTGGTAAACGCTGACCTTGGTGCAGAAGAGGATCTCCTGAAGAAGCTCAGGGAGATCCCGAACGTCAGAGAAGTCTACGTCGTCTACGGCGTCTATGACATCGTAGCCAGAGTGGAGGCAGACACCATGGAGAAGGTCNNCCATGATAGTGGTCGAAGCGTAGAAGCGCCCTCTTCCCACGTTAAAATAATCCGCGAGTCCCAGACGATTCCATGCGCTGCCTCGTGGGCATAGACGACACCGACTCGTCCAGGGGGTACTGCACCACCTATCTCACCTACAGGATTGCCTGCGACCTCCGCCCGGACGTCGCAGTCCTCCCATACCCCAGGCTCGTGAGGCTCAACCCGAACATCCCGTTCAAGACGAGAGGGAACGCGGCAGTCTGCCTGCCCGTCGAGACCAGGGACCCCGACCTCGCCTTTGAGCTGATTTCGGCAAAGGTGAAGGAGCTGTCGGACGTGCGGGGAGGCGCCAACTCCGGCGTGGTCTTTCTCGAAGACGCGTCCATGGCATCGAAGTTCGAGCCCCTCTACCTCGAGGCGCTCGCCGGGCTCGTGAGCCCGCACAGGGTGAGGCGCACGGTCAGGGAACTGGGGGCCAGGTCGCTGGAGCTGGGCAACGGGATGGGAATCGTTGGAGCTGCGAGCTCCCTCGGGTTCAGCACGAGATTCGACCACACATTCGAGCTCATCGCCTACAGGCGCAAGGAGCATTGGGGGACAAGGCGCCTGATCGACAGCAGGTCTGTGCGAGACATGGACGCGAGCACCTTCCCTCACACGTTCAACAACTACGACTACCAGAAGAGGAAGGTCCTGATTTCGCCTCACGGGCCTGACCCTGTGTTTGCTGGAGTGAGGGGGGACTCGCCTTGGGCGGCGATCTCGGCCTTCCGGATGCTCCGGTACGACGAACCCCTTCAGGGCCACATGGTGTACGCCTCGAATCAGCACACCGACGCGCACCTTCAGCGTCAGCTCGCATGGAAGGTCTACTCGTCGGGGTGGATCGACGGCGTCGTCAGGGGTGTCGAAGTTGGCGCCGGTGGTCACGTGTATGTCTCGCTGGAGTCGCGAGGGGCGAAGCGGGTCGCGGCTGCCTACGAACCCACCGGTGACCTGAGAAGGGTTGCGAAGCGCCTCCTTCCCGGCGACAGGATTCGGGCCTTCGGAGGCGTGAGGAGGGCTACGACGCTGCACCCCACGGTCCTGAACATGGAGAAGTTCGAACTCCTGGCCCTCGGCAAGAGGCGGACCTCCATCCGCCGGGGCACCTACATCTCATCCCCCCGGGCGAACAGGCACCTCACGAAGCCACTGATTAGGTACGGCCGTGAGATCCGAGGGAGCCCGACGGACGCAGACGGTTGGCTGGATGGGGCGCCTACACGGCCGCTAGTGCGCGCCTAAAGTCCTCGACGAGGTCCTCCGCATCCTCGATTCCAACAGACACCCTCACGAGGTTCTCGGGGATGCCCGTGGCCGCCCTCTCCTCCGCCGACATCTGAGTGTGCGTCATGTTGTAAGGCTGGGAAACCAAGGTCTCCACGCCCCCCAGGCTCGCGGCCAGGGTGGCCACCTTCAGCGACTCTGTGAACTTCATCGCGTCCTTGGTGGTGCCCTTGACCTCGAAGCTCAGCATCCCCCCGAAGCCCTTCATCTGCTTCTTGGCGAGCTGGTGCTGCGGGTGGGTCTTCAGGCCGGGGTAGTGGACCTTCGAGACCTTTCTGTGTGTCGACAGATACTCTGCGAGGACCATCGCCGTGGCGTTCTGCTGCCTCACCCTAATCGCCATGGTCTTCATGCCCCGAAGAATCAGGAAGGCCGGTATTGGGTCGAGTGTTCCCCCGAAGTCCCTCCTCATCATCTTGATGCTATGGATGTTATCCTTGCTTGCCACAGCAGCCCCTGCGATGAGGTCGGCGTGGCCGTTGATGTACTTGGTCACGGAGTGTAGGACGACGTCCGCACCCAGGTCCATAGGGTTCTGGTTAATGGGAGACGCGAAGGTGTTGTCGACCATCAGGACGGCGCCGTTGGAGTGAGCCAGCTTCGCCGCTCTCTGTATGTCGACGATCTTCAAGGTCGGGTTGGTCGGGCTCTCGATGTAGACGATGCGGGTGCTCTTCTTGACCCCCCTCTCAAGCGCCCCGAAGTCCGAGCTTTCGACAAGGGTGGTCTCGAACCCTATCTCCGGGAGGATGTCGTGGAGCATGGCGTAGGTGCCCCCGTAAAGGTCCTTGATCCCGAGGGCGTGGACCCCCTTCCTGAGAAACGCGAACAGGGAGGTCGAGATGGCGGCCATCCCTGAAGAGAAGGCTGCGCCCGCGCCCGCATGCTCCATGGATGCGAGCTTCTTCTCCAGGGTGACGACCGTTGGGTTGTCCCACCTAGAGTAGGTGTACCCCTTCTCGCCGAACCCCCCCACTGCTATGGGGACGTCCTCAGCCCTGCTGAACCCGAACGTCGAAGTCTCATAGATTGGCGTCGTCATGGAGCCCGTCCGTTCGTCGAGCGGTTCGGCCTCATGGACAGACTTTGTCGAATCTTTGGCCAAGTCGCTGGCGCCTCAGGCCCGCGCCGTAAATAGGTAACGCGCCGGAGATTCTTCATAAGACACCGCGCCGTTGCTTCGGNNGGTTCCCTCGGGGCACCGGCAGATCTCGGCGACGTCGAGATTCCTCTTCTGAGAAAGGACGTCACAGAAGGACGCACGAAGAACCTGACCCATTTCAGGACGGCGACTTCGAGCGTTTTCAATGCGACGAAAGCGCTGAATCAAGAACGACTCCTAGTCATCGGG
>DAEE01000045.1:0-5821 GCA_002495205.1 Thaumarchaeota archaeon UBA183
CTCCCCTTCTCGTCCAGGGCGACGTAGGTGAGGTAGCAGGAGCCCGCGTGGACCCCCTTTCGGGTCGACGGGTCCTGGGCCTCGATCCTCACTCCTATTTCCATCGAGGTGGTCCCCACGTAGTTCACTCGCGCCTTCAGGATGAGGAGGTTCCCGACATATACAGGCGCGAAGAAGTTCATCCTATCGATTGAGGCTGTGACGACGTTCCTCCCCGCATGGCGCCAGGCCACGATGGCCGCCGCCTCGTCCATGTATTTCATGATCGAACCGCCGAACACGTTCCCGAGGACGTTGGCGTCCGTGGGCATCATGAGCCGGGCCGTGGTCACCTCTGACTCGGCAGGCTTCTTCCTCCTGAGGCTCCCCATCGTCGGCCCTCGGCACGTCTGAACTTGATAAATGTGAACTCGTGCGACCCGGGGCGCAGGAGGCACCTGTGTTGATTGTCAAGCAGATTCCTGTCGGGACTATGGAGAACTTCGTGTACCTTGTGGTGGAGGAGGGGAGCAGAGAGGCCCTGGTCGTCGACTCAGGGTGGGAGACGGGCCCCATCGAAGCGGCCGTCCGGGAAACGGGTGCCAGGGTGAGGTTCGTGGTGGCGACCCACGAGCACTTCGACCACGTGTCCACCATCCCGGAGCTGGCCTCGAAGCTGGGAGCCAAGGTGGTGGCCCACGAGAACTCCCCCATCGACTGCGACCAGAGGGTCAGGGACGGCGACGAGCTCAGGCTGGGGGGCAAGGGGGTCAGGGTGATGCACACCCCGGGGCACACCGAGGACAGCATCTGCCTCTACGACGGGAGGGAGGTCTTCACTGGGGACACGCTCTTCGTCGGGGCCATCGGGAGGTTCGATACGGAGCGGGCCCAGGCCATCTACACCAGTCTACACGACGTGCTGCTGAGGCTCCCCCCCTCGACTGTGATCTACCCGGGCCACGACTACGGGGAGGTCCCGTCGCGGACGCTGAAGGAGGAGAGGTCCGCCAACCCCTTCCTCATGACGAGGGACTTCCGGAGCTTCCTTTCGCTCTTTTCGTGAGAATGGTCCGAAGCAGGTCTACCGAGATGTTTCCCCCGCTTATGACAAGGACCAGCTTCCTGCCGGGCTCCTCTCTCAGTGGCCCTTTCATCACAGCGAGCGGAGAGGCGCCCGCAGGCTCTGCCAGGACCCTGGCGAGGGTCAGAAGGTCGTAGATAGCGTCTTCAAGCTCGGCATCGGTGACGAGCCCTATCCTGTCCACGTTCTTCCTGACTGACTGGAAGGTGAGCTCGCCAGGGACTGCGGCCTGCATCCCATCGGCGATCGTTGGCTTCGGGTCCACTCTGCGGAGGGAGCCCTTCTCGAGCGACACGTACATCGATGGGATAGCGACTGTCTCGGCCCCGTATACCCGGACCCTTGGCAGGGCCTGCTTCAGGGCTATTGCCACCCCCGAAATCAGCCCTCCTCCGCCGATGGCGACGGCCGCGGCGTCGAGGTCGGGGAGCTGTCGCGCAATTTCCAGGCCGCAGGTCCCCTGGCCTGCGATGATGTCTGGGTCATTGAACGCATGGACGAACGTCAGGCCTCGTTTGTCGGCGGTCGCCAGGGCGTGCTCGTAGGCTTCGTCGTACCCCTTCCCGAAGCGGATGATTTCAGCCCCCTGCTCCTTGATTGCCATCAGCTTCTGGGGGTTCACGTTCTCAGGAATGCAGATGGTCGCCCTCGCGCCGAGCAGTCTCGAAACGTAGGCGATGGCGAAGCCGTGGTTTCCTGACGAGGCCGTGATCACCCCCTTCCTCAGCGAGGATTCGGGGATGGACTGGAGCTTGTTCAGGGCCCCCCTCAGCTTGAACACGCGGATGGGGAGGGCGGTCTCCAGCTTGAGGTACACTTCTCGTCCTATCAGGTCAGAGATTCCCTTCGAATGCTCCAGGGGGGTGGGCTGGAAGTACTTCCGGATCCGCCCCTCGGCCGCCTCGATGTCCCTGAGGGTCGGGAGACCTGGCTGGCTCAGCCGAACCACTTCTCAAGAGTCTCGGACTGGGCCGGCCTGCTCGCCTGCACCCGTGCGATTGCTGCGTCGACCCTGTCGCGGGAGAAGGAGTGCTCGCCCACGAGGAACGAGGTGATCCGCTCCCTGTCCATGGGCTTCCATTCGGGGTGCACCCCCCTGTCAGCGGGAGCGTTCAGGTAGAGGTTCCTGATTTCGGCGTAGTTGACCGACTGCAGCCGGTCTCTGAGCTCCTTGATTTCCTCCAGCCTGCCGTACTTCTTCAGGTACTTGAGGGCGGTCGCAGGACCCACCCCTTCGAAGCCGTCGGGGTTGAAGTCGGTCCCCAGGAGTATGGCGAAATCGACGAGCTGGTCTCGGGTCAGACCTGTGGAGGCGAGCACCGACGCCAGCTGAATCCGCTCGGGAATCACGTTGATCACAATCCCCTTCCCCGGGAGCCTGCGCTTCCCAGAGATGGTGACGTTCCGTATCAGGATGGGCGCGCCGAAGACTATGGAGTCGTGGTCCTGGGACGCGACGGCGTTCACGGTCCCTTCGATGGCCATTACGGACGCCTGGGCCTCGCCCTCGGAAGGCGCGTCAACCCAGGGGATTCCCATGGCCTCAAGGAGCTCCTTGGCGTCTGCCACCATGTCCTTCCGGAGGACCGTGGACGCCTCGGCGAACTTCCTCGCCTGGGCCATGTCCCCGCTCTGGAGGGCGCGGAGGTACTGGTCCTTCGCCTCCCTGCGCTGCTCTGAGCGCCTCCTGATCTCCTCCATCTTCAGCTCCGGGGGCTTCCCGTCGAAAACATAGACCAGCTTCATGCCCAGCTCGAGGAGGTTGATGTTCCTGTAGAAGAGCCCCGAGATGTGGGATGTCACCCGACCCTGGGAGTCTTTCAGGTGACCGCCGTCCATCCCTCTGATTATGGCGAGGAACTGGTACAGGGTGTTGTACCCGTCGACGGCTAGCTTCCAACCGGAGATGTCTTCGAGCTGTATTTTCTCCCTCGGGATCGAGTCCCCGAAGTCTATGCCCATCGGTGCGCCTCCCCGCGCCTGCTCGATTTATCGGTTGAGCNNTCGATGCGCCGCTTGTCCTTGGCCACCCACCGGATGGTGACCAGCCCGAGTATCTCGAGCTGCATGAGAATCTTGTCCAGCTCGGCGGGGGAGCACTTGCTTCCGTTCTTGTTCATGGCCTCCAGTAGGTCGTCGTCCGTGGCGCTCCTCTTCTCCTTGAGCCATTCGAATGCAGCGTATCTGAGGGGATATCTCATCTGTTCCACATCGTATGAGAAACGGCGAAGCATGCGGTCGCTGCGGAGGTATAAAAGGAATGCCGACGCCAGATACTGGGAGCTTCCTACTTCGGCGGGAGCTTCGCGGACATGCGGCTGACCGCTATCACTTCGTACTGGCTCACGGACGGGGCCTTTGAGACGATCTCTTCTATCCTGTCGATCACGCCCTCTTCTTCCGGAGCGATGACGTCCATGATTATCGCCGAGAGGCCGAAGGCGATGGGCTCCACCCTGTGGCCCTTGATCTCGGCAGGCTTCGGCAGAAGGCCCCCGATGCCTCCGACCATCTTCTCGAGGTCTGTGGATGTGTCCTCCGGGAGGACCTTCATCCTGATGACGTAGGAACCCATGGCAGACGCCTATGGGCCTTCGAAGCCGCAGTTCACGCACCTGTAGCGCCTGGAGAACTTCCTGCACTTCTCTGAGCGCCAGATCACGGACTCGTGGCAGTTGGGGCAGTTGNNTTGCACGAGTTGCAAAGGGGGAGTGTGACCGTTCCCTGGGACATTTCTCAGGAGGCCCTTTTGCCCCAGCAGATATAGGTTGCTGAGGCTTGGACCGGCCTAACCCTCGACGAGGAGGGAGCGGACCTCGGCCGAGGCGACCACCCTGGCAATCTTCAGCATCCCGGGGACGCCGAGAGCTCCCAGTAGTGCAGACCCGTGGAAGTCGAAGTCTGTGCTCGCAAGCTTCTGCGCCAGCTTTGGCGACGCGAGGGCGGCGAGCGTCGCTTCGATGTCCGCGTTGGAGAGCTTCTCCAGGACCCCTCTCAGCCTGAGCATGGTCTTCATCTCCTTGAGGAAGGCGGCCTCCCACTCGGGCTGGTAGTTCATCAGGAGCGAAGGCTGGTCCTTCTCGAGGCTGGCAGAGGCCCACTTCGCAGCCATCGCAGCCCCTGCGACCGAGGTCATTATGCCACCGGCGGTTGTGGGCTTGACCTGCCCCGCGGACTCTCCGACGAGTATCCTCCTCCCCTCCACGAAGCTGGGCGCCGGCCCCCCGACGTAGATGGGGGCTGAGACCTTGCGCAGGATGTTGCTCGGCCTGCCGGAAAGGAAACCGTCCAGCGCTCTGAACGGGCTGATACCGCGCCCCGCGGCGCCCACCTTGGCGAGGTGTTTCCCGTAGGGAATCACCCACGCGAAGAACCCCGGGTACCGCTCCGCGTCCATGTACACCTCCACCACGTGCTCCCTGACCCAGTCCCCCTCGAGCTCGTACTTCGCTGCAGGGAGAATGCCCCCCTTCGGGCTCGACGACGGCCCCGTAGCATCGACATAGTACTTCGAGCGGACCACCATGTCCCCCAGCTTCACCTCCACGCCGCCATCCTTCTCGACCGCTGCTGAGGCTCGCACGCCTGTCCGAAGCTCGGCGCCATTGGCAACCGCAGTCCCCGCGACCTGCTTGTCGAACTCGCTCCTGTCAAGGACCACCACCTCGAGGGAGGCGGCGTTCACGGCGAGCTCCTTCCCGGCCGGAGAGTGGACGACGGCAGAAGCAATCCTGTTCTGGATGACGGGTTCGTCGGGAGGGTAGCCGTACCTGCGCAGCCCCCGGAGGCTCACCAGGCCGTCGCACTTCTCCGGCTCGCCTATCTCCTGATGCTCCTCGGCCACCAGGACCCTTCCGCCGCGCATGGAGGCCTCGGCGGCGAAGGTGAGGCCTGCGATGCTCCCGCCTGCCACGACGAAGTCGTAGTTCTCGGTCAACGTGAAGAACTTGCTGGAAACCCTTAATCGACCCGTATTAACGGTTGGCGAACAACCCGGAATGAAACAGGCCATTGTAGTTAGGACAGACCTGAAGATGGGGAAGGGGAAGGTCGCCGCCCAGGTGGCCCACGCTTCCTTGGCGTCTGCGGAAGCTGCCAGGGAGAGGAAGGCAAGCTGGTATGAAGGGTGGAAGGCGGAGGGGATGGCCAAGATAGTGCTGAAGGCCGAGTCCGAGGAGGAGTTGGACGGGCTATTCCGGAAGGCTAAGAGCGTCGGGCTCCCCGCGTCCCTCATCCAAGACCGCGGGCTCACCCAGGTCGAGCCCGGGACAGTGACCTGCCTGGGGATAGGACCGGGGCCGGACGGGGCCATCGACGAGATTACTGGGAAGCTCAAACTGCTTTGACCCCCGCCGCCGGGGCCGAGGTGGCAGTGGGCATCGAGTTCTATGCCAGCGGGGGCGCTCCCTGTTCGGGCCGGGCGAAGTCGACACCCGAGGACTTCGCTGTGGAGGAGCAGCTGGCGGGAACCATGGCGGTCGGGCCGGAGCGCCCCGACTATCTCCCTCTTTACAGGGTCGAGAAGCGCTCCATCGACACCCTTCACATGGCGAAGGACCTCGCGGTGGAACTCCGCAGCAACGTGAGCTACGGCGGGCTGAAGGACAAGCGGGCGAGGGCGGTACAGTACGTGACCCCGAGCAGCCGGAGGGGACTGCGCCCTGTCAGGGTGGCCAAGGAGCACTACGCGGCGGAGCTGGTCGGCTACGTCCCGGAGCCCATGTCCAGGGCCGGGGTCGCAGGGAATAGGTTCACCGT
>DAEE01000045.1:5986-8212 GCA_002495205.1 Thaumarchaeota archaeon UBA183
GCCTCCTCCCCACGGGCAGAGACGTCGAGCGGCTGGTCGCCTCGGAGCTCGTTCTGCACCCCGGCGGATGGGTCGGGGCGCTCCGAAGGGTCCCCATCAAGCTCAGGAGGCTCTACGTCCAGGCATACCAGTCCTTCGTCTTCAACAGGACCCTCAGCAGAGCTGTCTCAGAGGGAGAGGACATCTCGAGCATGCGGTCGGGCGACAACTGGGCTGACACGTCCCCTGACGGCCTTGTCACATCGCCTCCGCGCGGTGTAAGGGACAACCCGGCACCGGGGGCTGTGCCCATGGTCCAGGTTGCAGGCTATGCATTCAGAGACTACGGGTCGAGGTTCGACAGGTGCCTGAAGGGAGTGCTCGAGGCCGAGGGGGTGGAGCCGGGGTCGTTCTACGTGAAAGAGATGCAGGAGGTCTCGGCAGAAGGGGGGTTCAGGCGCCCCCACCTGGCAGTGCGGGACGCTTCTTGGAGCGTCGAGGGGAGCGAGGCCACCCTGAGGTTCACACTCGGCAAGGGCCAGTACGCGACTGTCCTCCTCAGGGAGGTCCTGAAGCCGAGAGACCCGGTGGCGTCAGGGCTGGCTTGAATTCCCGAACCCTTATACATCATTTGCAGATGGCCAGCCGGAAAGCCGATGTCCGGCGACATCTATGACCTGACCATCATAGGGGCGGGTCCGAGCGGCCTCTTTGCCACCTTCTATGCCGGCCTCAGGCAGATGAAGACCAAGATCATAGACGCCCTGGAGGAGCCGGGAGGGCAGGTGGCTGTCCTCTACCCAGAGAAGTACATCTTCGACGTGCCCGGATACTCCAAGATACTTGCCAAGGACCTGGTGAAGAGCCTCGTCGAGCAGGCGTTCCAGTACAACCCGACAGTCGTGCTGGGGGAGCGGGTGATGACTCTGCGCAGGACGGACGGGGTCATCGAGCTCAGCACGGACAAGGGGACCAAGCACCTGTCGAAGGCTGTGCTCGTGGCCGCTGGGGTGGGGGCGTTCTCTCCGAACAAGCTGGAAGCCAAGGGGGCCTCCGATTACGAGGGGAAGGGAGTCTACTACTACGTCAAGGACAAGAGCATCTTCAGGGACAAGAACATCCTCATAGTAGGGGGCGGAGACTCGGCCGTCGACTGGGCGCTGAACATCAAGGACATAGCGAAGAAGATCACCCTGGTCCACAGGAGGGACGTCTTCAGGGCCCACGAGGGGAGCGTCATAGCGCTGAAGAACTCGAGCGTGGACGTGAGGCTGTTCTACGAGGTGAGGAGCGTGACTGGCGACGGGTCAAGGGTGGCCAAGGCTGTCATATTCGACAACAGGAGCCAGGCCGAAGAGACGCTGGACGTGGACGCCATCCTCGTCAACATAGGGTTCAGGGCTGACCTCGGGCCCATCAAGGACTGGGGGCTGCAGATAGACGGGAGGGAGATCAGGGTGAACGGCAAGATGGAGACGAACATCCCGGGAGTCTACGTGGCAGGGGACATAGCCGGGCCCCTCGACGGCGTGAAGCTGAACCTCATCGCTACGGGGTACGCCCAGGCGGCGCTGGCGGTGAACGTCGCGAAAGCCTATGTTGACCCGAACTCGAAGATCTTCCCAGGCCACAGCAGCGAGATGAAGAAGTAGTCTAGTCGACTTTGCCCAGTACTCGTCTGTAGTTGTAGTCGTTCCTTATGGCAGGGTGCATCGGGTCGATGAGGATGCATTCGTACCAGGCGTGTATGCCGTCCTCCCACACAGGGTAGGACCCGAGCAGCCTCATGTTCGGATGCCTCTCAGATGCCCTCCTTTCTGCGACTTGCTGGGACGAGACTGCGGACTTGATCTTGAGGACGCCCATGTGCTTCGGCCTCCTGCCGGAGGTCGGGCGTTGCTTCCGCATCCCTCCTCTCGACACCCTCATCCGGATGACAACAACCCCTTCCTTGGCCTTGTAGCCGAGGGCCCTCGCCCTGTCAAGCCTCCAGGGTCTGTCCACCCTCAGCATCGCAGGCTGCTTCCTAAGCTCCACTGCCCGGGCTCTCATGTCCCCTCCCTTTTCATGGAAGATGTCCTGCCACGTCTTGGAAATCTGGCTGTACATGGGCACCGGGGCGCCTCGTTTTCAGTCGGCACTTAAACGTTCTTGGAACTTTCAGCCCGATGAGAAGAAGGCCCTCACCTTCTCCCCTATCACCACTATCGCGTTGGTCTGGGCCTCCTCGGTCTGCCCCCCTATGTG
>DAEE01000045.1:8316-10665 GCA_002495205.1 Thaumarchaeota archaeon UBA183
TCATCTGAGCCAGCCTCTGGGCGCTGACCATGTGGGCGGTCTGAGGCGTCATGGGGACGTGCAGGGTGATGAAGTCCGAGCTGGCGAAGAGCTCCTCCAGCTCCACGACTTTGGCGCCGAGGGAGGCGACGACCTCCGGAGGGATGGCTATGACGTCGTAGAACATGACTGACATTCCGAGCGTCTTGGCTATCTCGGCGATGCGCTTCCCGATTCTCCCCAAGCCTACGATCCCAAGTGCCTTCCCCTTCAGCTCTCTNNAGCACCACGTGCTCGGCGACCCCCTCCACGAGGGACTCTGGACTGTTCATCACAGTTACTCCCTTGGACTTCGCGTACTCCACGTCCACGTTGTCAAGGCCCGTGCCCGGCCGGGCGACGAGCCTGAGCTTGGTCGCCCTGTCCAAGACCTCGCGGTCTATCTTCGTCCTGCTCCGCACGATGAATGCGTCGTACTCTCCAGCCGTGGCCAGGAGCTCCTCCTTCGTGATGGTGGGCTTGTAGTCGACCACCACGCCCGGGCCCAGTGCAAGATTCTCGACTTCGACGTGATCGCAGATCAGGACCTTCGCCATTCTCGCAGCACCAGACTGGCGGCCTCGGAAATCGGTGATATATCACTTGAACCTAATCCGAAGGCGAGGTTCTCCAGGGTGACCCCTGCCTCGAGCGGCGGGAGTCCCGCATGGGCGGCTGTCGATGGCTGGATGGACTCAACGCGGACGACCCTTTCGCCGAGGGCTTCATGAGTGATGGCGCAGGCGGAGTCGGTGCCCAAGCGCATGCCGACAGTCTCTAGCCCCTCCCCAGAATCCGGGAGGAGGGGCGTCCGGTTTCCCATCCGCGACCAGCAGAGTCCGAAGACTCGGAGTTCTTCCGTCCGGGTGCCACCGATGGGATAGGCGGACCCCATGCAGTTCGACCCCGCTATTCTCCCAGAGAGGGCCGGCTCTCGTAGGAGGACGGCTGATTCCGGGGCTGCGCCCTTCAGCTCCGCGCACCCGCCGGCTGCGAACAGCGAGTCGCCCGCCCTCATCGTCCGGTCGACCAGAATCCCGCCCACCAGCCCCAGAGTCAGCCCGGAGCGAACAGGGGCGGGCACGCGAGGAGGGACGATTGCCAGCAGGTCGCATGGGACGACTGAGCCGCAGACCAAGACCGCCTCGACCCTGCCGTCGCCGACGGCCTTCGAGACGAATCCGCGCTCGATTTCAACGCCGCGCTCCCCCGCAGCGTCCTCGATGACGTCAAGAGGGAACGGATGAGGAGCTCCGCCTTCCCAGTGGGAGACGAAGACCCTGACCTTCACTCCCCTGTCAGCGAGCCTCTCTGCAACCTCAAGCCCCCGGTACCCCTCTCCCGCGACCACCGCTTCCATGCCACCAGAACAGGCGCGGCCGAGCGCCTGGTACTTCTCGGCACCGTCCAAGAAGAGGACCCCTTGCTTTCGGGCCCCCGGAATGGAGGCGGGTTCGAAGCGGGATCCGCTCGCAAGGATCACGGCGTCGAAGTTGAACTCCCTGCCGTCTGAGAGTGCGACCAGCCGGGGCCCCGCGGACCTCGCCTCTGCTTCCAGCACCCGAGAGGGGGGGACTCTTGGGCCGGGGCGCGGTCTTGGGATGAGGGAAGGTCGAAGGATCAGGTCAGGCCAGAGCCTCCACGGCGGCTCGGGGTAGGGTCGCCTTTCGACCACCGTGACATCTGCTCCGTTGAGGATGGCAGAAGAAGCGGCCTCCTCCCCTGCAGCCCCCCATCCGACAACGCAGACCCTGACCAACGGTGGAGTCGGCCGATGAGACGGTTATAACGGACCGGAATTTTGGGCGCGTTATGCTCGTGGGGGTCGTCGGCAAACCTAATGTCGGGAAGTCGACCTTCTTCGCAGCCGCGACGCTCAAGGACGTCCCCATCGCTGACTACCCGTTCACCACCATCCAGCCCAACGTCGGCGTGGCCCACATCAAGACCCAGTGCGTCTGCAAGGAGATGGGTGTCGCAGATAACCCCAGGAACTCGGCGTGTGTGAATGGAACCAGGCTCATCCCGGTCAAGATAGTTGACGTCGCGGGCTTGGTGGAGGGCGCCTCGAAGGGGAAGGGCCTAGGGAACCAGTTCCTGGACGACGTGAGGCAGGCGGACGCCCTCATCCAGGTGGTCGACGCGTCAGGGTCGACGGACCTCGAAGGGAGGAAGGTCCCCCCGGGGACCCACGACCCGGTTGGAGACATCGCCATGGTCGAGCACGAATTCGACCTGTGGATGTTTGGCATCATTAAGAAAGACTGGGAGAAGGCGACGAGGTCTCTGGAGCAGACGGGAGGGAAGATCATCGAGCACCTCGCAGAGCGG
>DAEE01000008.1 GCA_002495205.1 Thaumarchaeota archaeon UBA183
TCGCAGTGCTTGGTCATCCAGATTTCGTTGGTCGAGCGGTCGATCCACAGCTTCGCCTGTATCTTCCTCCAGTCCCCCTGCTCAGCGTCCACGGGACAGACGGACTCTGTGGAGCTGTGGAGCTCCATTGGCTCAACGAACAAGGCTGGATATTTACCGATTCTCCCGAAGCGAAGAGGGGCACGGAGGGTGGGGGAGGGGCTCTTCTCAGGAGTGGGAATCGACTCCCGACGTTAACTGGCCCTGAGGGCCTGCCGGGGCGGTTAACATGCCCAGGCCGATCGTGATGCCGCAGCCGAATCTGAAGGACAGGATCTCAGTTGAGGAAGCCATCGCACGGAGGAGGTCCACCAGAGAATTCAGTCCGAAACCGCTCACGCTCGAATCGCTCTCGCAGATCCTTTGGGCAGCCCAGGGGATAACGGACCCCAACGGGGTGTTCAGGTCGGCGCCTTCCGCTGGTGCGCTCTACCCGCTCGAAGTGTACGTCGTGGCAAGGAAAAGGGGCGTCGAAGGGCTCCCGGAGGGCGTGTACCATTACCAGCCGAAGGGGCACGGGCTGGTTCTCGTCAGGGAGGGCGACTGCTCGCCCGCCCTGGAGGCCGCCACCTGGGGCCAGGAGATCGTGAAGGGGGCAGCGGCCACCATCGTGGTGACAGGCGTGGTGAGCAGGACCGCCGAGAAGTACGGCAGGAGAGGGGCCCAGTACATGTACCAGGAGTCCGGCCATGCCGCCCAGAACGTCTTCCTCCAGGCTGCCGCCCTGGGAATCGGCACGGTGGCCATGGGGGCGTTCAGTGAAGGGGGTGTGAGGCGGGCGATCGGAGCAGGGGCCGACGAAAGGCCCCTGTACGTCCAGCCCCTGGGCGTGCTGAAGTGAGGGTTCCGCCCCAGTCCGGGAGTGACTGGAATCGTGCTCGAAGGGTTGGACCCCAGGGAGGGACGGCAACCACCGACCAAACCAAATTAAGCGGCTCGCGCCCACCCGAGGCGTGTCCGGAAAGATCCAGCAGATCAACGTGAAGCCCAGGACCGGGGGAGAGCACGGGCTCCCCAAGAACAGGGTCGAGTCTGCTTTCGTCTCGCACGCGGGCGTCAGGGGAGACTTCAACGTCTACAGGCACGAAGAGCGCGGCGACGACCCGGACCAGGCCCTGCTGATAATGCCCATTGAAACCATCAGGGAGCTGAACTCGGAGGGGTGGCCCATCGAGCCTGGGGATCTTGGCGAGAACTTCACCACTGTGGGGGTACCGTACGACGGGTTCGGCGTCGGGAAGGTCTTTGCGGCAGGCAGGGCGCGCCTTCAGATTTCCAAGGCCTGCGACCCCTGCGACAACCTGTTCCTGCTCCCCTACGTAGGTGCATCCAAGGGACCAGGGTTC
Organism: Thaumarchaeota archaeon UBA183; assembly: GCA_002495205.1. The sequence goes on from DAEE01000008.1 coordinate 1,386, forward strand.
CTCAAGGTCATGCTGGGGCGGCGGGGGTGGTATGCGAGGGTCCTGGAGGAAGGGTGGGTTGGGGCCGGGGATGCTTTGACGGAAGAGCGCGCGCAACCGGGCAGCGTCTGAAAGCCGGCGTTCCGGTTTGGCGCTTTCGGAGCAGGGGAGGAACCTGATCTATGCGGTGGTCGGAGGGCTCCTTGCAGGCACCGCGCTCGCCTTCGTCGGCGTCGACGGCAAGCCCGTGACGCTGTACCTCCTTCAGGACAACGGGGCCGTGGTGTCGGGGAAGGTTTGGGAGCTGGTGACTTCCATCTTCGTAGCGCCTCCGAATCTGGTCGGGGTTGCCGACGTGGCGTTCAACGCCATGGCCCTGGCCTGGCTGGACGCACTCTTTGCGTACACCTACAGCAGGAAGCAGTACTACGCGGTGTTCGTGGCCACAGGGATTGCGGGCAACATCTTCAGCCTGGCCAACGGCCCGAGGGTGGTGAGCTTCGGCGCCTCGGGGGGCATCTTCGGTCTCCTTGCCGGGGTCATTTCGTTCGATTTCGTGACGAACAGGAGGCCGAACCCGTCCCTGATCCTGTGGTTCATCGGAATATTCGTCATAAGCAGCTTTCTGCTTTCGTATGTAGACTGGATAGCCCATCTGGGGGGAGCGCTCCTCGGGCTGGCGTTGGGCTACGTGGTGGGCGCCCGCCGGGGCCCAGACCCTGCCTCCGCTTGAACGGCGCCCAGGGCTTCCGCTGGGCCCTGATGCGGCGTCTCCCGCTACCAGAAGCTGGAAGTCTCGACCTCGCGCTCCCGTGCCCCTTGCAGGACCTCGCGCTCCAGGAAGTCGTACTCCTCCTGCTCCGACGTCGGCCTGAAGAGGTATCTGCTCTCCCTGTACCTCTTCCACATCTGAGTGGGGGCGACCCTCTTCGACCTGCTGATGTGGCCGACGTTCATGCTGACCACCCCGTTCTGGGACTCGAGGTTCGCCCTGAGGAACTCGTCCAGCCTCTCCCTGCTCGTGGAAAGCATCGACAGCAGGATGTCGTCCTCGCCGAAGGAGTAGGCGGCATACGTCGGGAACGAGTCTGCGGGGTAGTCCAGGTGGAGGATGTGGTTGTAGATGTTCTCCAGCTCGGCGCACTTGCCCCTGACCGCGACCTGATACCTCTCGAGGTTCTCCGGCCTGTCCTTCGGGGCGGGGAAGAAGACCGGCCTGAGGAGGTTGATTGTCCTCATCTTCTCTGGACGCAGAAGCGCAGGGATCTTCTTGACGACTATGTCGGCGAAGCGGTCGGGGTCCTTCACGTCATAGATGAGGGTCATCAGGTTCTCCTCCTCCCTTCTGGAAAGGTAGAGGGGGGTGCAGTACATGTTGGAGAGGTCTTCGAGGCGATCGAGGACAGTGTTCCAGCTCGCGTCTAGCTCGCCGCTCGGGAATATTCGGACTATGACCATCATGGCTGTCCGAATAGACTGGAAACGAGCCTCAAGGTATTAACCGTTTCAGGCGCGCTGCCGACCCTAACAGGTTCGCCTGCCCCCGGCCCGACGGACGAACTTCAATACCCTCGCTTGGCCCGGCCCTGGCGGTCGAATGGGCCCGCTTGGTTGACCTCCTCCTGCTGAAGCTACTCCTCGTCCCGACCCTGATCCTGATCGCCAGCCTGGTGGGGAACCGCTGGGGCCCTGCGGTGAGCGGGTGGCTCGTGAGCCTTCCCTTCACCTCGGCGCCTGTGGTCTTCTTCCTCGCCATAGAGCAGGGGGACGCCTTCGCGTCGGGCGCGTCGGTGGGGGTGATCCTGGGGCTGGCGTCGATCATCCTGTTCGCCTTCGCCTACTGCTGGCTAGCGCTGCGGCGGACAGTGGCGTGGCCCTACCCGCTCATGCTCGGGACGGCCGCCTTCTTCCTTCTGACTTCGGTCTTCGTGGGCCTCCAGGTGCCCTCGGTCGTGGCCTTCGCCGCCGTGGCGCTGTCCTTGGCTTTCGCGTACAGATGGCTGCCGAGGGCGCCCGCTTCGACGGCCGCCGGCATGTCCGTGGCCTGGTGGGAAATCGTATTCAGGATGGTGGCCGCGACTGCGCTTGTCCTCCTCGTGACCCAGGCCTCGACGGCCCTCGGCCCACAGCTGAGCGGGCTGCTCACCCCCTTTCCGATCTACGTCAGCGTCCTGGCTTCGTCGATCTACCGGGTTCAGGGGGCGGCCCCTGCGGTCCAGCTCGTGAGGGGCGCCACGCTGGGGCTCCTCACCCCGGCGGTCTTCTTTCTGATCGTAAGCACGGCCATCGTGCCCCTGGGGGTCGCCCCGTCGTTCGGGCTCGCCCTGGCAGCGACTCCGCTGGTGCACGGGTTTGCCTACAGGCTGCTCAGGCTTGGCCGGTAGGCTTCGGCTGCCGCTCGGGGCCCTCGACATACGCGGCGAAGGAGCCGAGCTCCGCCAGAGCCGAAGATTCCACCTCCGACCTCCCATGGGTCTTGAAGACCCAGGCCCAGCGCCCCTTGAGCTCGACGTCCAGGGACGCAGTCACCTTCGTCCCTTCGGGCACCTCCTCGAACCTGACGACGCTCTTCGTCCTGGTGAGCCGCGTTTCCCCTTCGGACTCGACCCTTTCGGGGGGGAAGACGGTCATCACCCTTTCCCGCTGGGGGCCCCCTGTCCCCGAAGCCCTTTGCAGGTACACCCTGCTCCCCTCTCTCCTCGAAACCTTCACCTCGTGCTTGTCCTTCGACCACTTCGGCGTGGCCTCGAAGTCAGCGTAGGCGGAGTAGGCTTCGTCGCGCGGGACCTTCACGACCAGCGACGCCTCGAAGTGCATGCCTGAAGCTCGGCCCCGGGACGGACATTAATGGGTTCGCTTGGGCCTGCGAGGCAGACGTTAATATCGGAGGCGCAACGCCCGGTGGTCATGTCCGAGGAAGACGAGGAGCTGGACGAGGAAGAAGAGGACGAAGAAGGCTGGGGCGACGAAGAGGAAACCGAAGAGTAGTCGACCGGCGCCCGTCACAGCGACATAGAAGACTAGGTAGGCTTCGCTTCCACTTTCCCCTTGACCTCTACCGGGGGATAGGGCCCGTTCGGGTGGGACAGCTTGTACTCATTCTCGAAGGCTTCGGCCCTGGTGTCTTTCTCCTGGCCCGGCGGCCCTGGCGTTGCCAACGAAGTTGCGAGACCGAGTTTGGAATCCGGTCGGGTCGTGATATTAAAGCGGTTTGACTGGCGGAACCGGCAGCCCCATGCGAGATGACGCTGGACCCCTTGGGCACTCTGGCAGCGCTCGGGTGAAGGGATTTTGGTACCCTTGGTTCCTTGAAGTTGATTTCGGGGCAGATAGCCTGAGCGTCCAGATATCACGTCCGTGGGGAGATGAAGACCCTTCAGGCTGTCGTCTGCTCTCACTGCAACTGGAGATGGACGCCGATGAGAGGGTGGCCCGACCGATGCCCCCGCTGCGGATCCGGGCCCTGGAGAATCAAGTGGGGGTGAGCC
>DAEE01000038.1:0-10028 GCA_002495205.1 Thaumarchaeota archaeon UBA183
GGAAGGGGTGGTGCTGGCCGTGGAGGAGAAGGGAAGGAAGCTCCAAAGCGGGGACTCCGTGATCAAGATGTTCCAGATCGACGACCACGTCGGGGCCGTCGGGGCTGGCTACATCCCTGACGCGAGGATACAGNNATAGCCAAGAGGATCGCCGACATGAACCAGCAGTACACGCAGTACGCGGGCGTGAGGCCCTTCGGCGTGTCGCTGATCATAGCGGGGGTCGACGAGGGCTCTGGACCGGTGGTCTTTCTGGCCGACCCGACTGGGACCTACTCCGGGTTCCGCGCCATAGCCATAGGGCAGGGGAGCGACCAGGTCAACGACTACCTGGAGAAGAGCTACGCAGACAACCTCTCGTTGGACGCTGCCGTGACACTGGCCATCGAATGCATCTACCTGGTGAGCGAGGACAAGACGGGGACCTCGCACATCAAGGTCGCCGTGGTGGAGGCCGAGACCAAGAAGTGGAGGCGCCTCACGGAGGCCGAGATAGGCAAGAGCGCATCGGGGGCCAAGACCAAGTCGGACAAGCCTCCGGCCAAGAGCTCCTAGAAGCACTGGCGATGAGCAGCGGTTTCGGGCACAGCGGCGGGGATTTCAAGCCGCGGACCCACGAGGCGTCGAAGTTCACCACTGTCAAGCTTACCATTGCGGGGGAGCACTACGAGATCCTCGTCAATCCTGACTCGGCCCTTGCCTTCAAGCAGGGGAGAAACGTGGAGCCTTCGGCCGTGATAGTGGTCGACGAGGTGTACTCGGACTCGAGGAAGGGGCTGAGGGCCAGCACGGAGAAGCTGAAGCTCCACTTCGGGACAGACGACCACGCCAAGGCGGCGCTCGAGGTCCTGAGGCGGGGGGAGCTGAATCTGACCCAGGAGCAGAGGAAGAAGCTCACGGACGAGAAGAGGAGGGCCATCGTCGCCGCCATCTCCAAGAACTTCGTAGACCCGCGGACTCTCCTGCCTCACCCGCCGCTCAGGATCGAGCAGGCCATGCAGGAGGCCAGGGTCATAGTGGACCCGTTCCAGGACCCCAACGAGCAGATGAAGACCGTCGTTGAGAGCCTTCGGATCATACTCCCCCTGAAGTCGGAGAAGATCCGCCTCTCGGTCAGGGTCGCCGCACAGTACTCCGGCCAGGCCATTGGGGTCCTCAAGAACTACGGTGAGATAATCAAGGAGGACTGGCTTGCGGACGGCACCCTGTCCGCAATAGTAGAAATACCAGCCGGCGGACAGCCCGGCCTGCTGGACCGCCTAGGCTCGACGACCAAGGGAGCAGCGCAGGTTACAGTGGTGAAATAGACAAAATGCCAATGATAGAAAGAAAGCAGGTGATACCCGGCGACGTCATAGCCCGGGGCAACCACAGATACGGGCCGTACATCGAGAAGAGGGGGGACGAGTACATCGCCCTCCGGGTGGGGCTCGCAGAGGTGGGGAGGGAGGGAGTGAAGCTGAACCCCCTCACGGGGCCGTACCTGCCTAGGGCCGACGACGACGTGATAGGGAAGGTGGTGGACATCAACGGCTTCGGCTGGGTGGTGGACATCAACTCCTGTTTCGACGGGTTCCTGCCGGCCTCCTTCGTGTTCGGGAGGGAGTTCTCCCCCTCGACCCACGACCTGTCGAGCAAGTTCAGGGTGGGTGACATGATAGGGACCCGCATAGAGTCGTTCGAGAGGTCGAGGGACCCTCAGCTCAGCATACGGGGCCACGGCTACGGGAAGATAGACTCGGGAGAAATCATTAAGATATCTCCCACGAAGGTGCCGCGACTTATTGGGAGGAGAGGTGCGATGATCAACTTGATCAGTGAGAGGACTGCATGCGACGTCAGGGTCGGCCAGAACGGCATAGTGGTCGTGAACGGGCCCCCGGAAGGCATAGTGAAGGCTGCCATGGCGGTCAAGATGGTGGAAGAGGAGGCCCACGCCGCCGACCTGATGACGAAGGTGGAGGCGTACCTGGGAGGGAGCACCAGTGGCGGCAGCTAAGAAGCAGCTCATTGGCGCCGACGGTAAGAGGCTGGACGGAAGGAACTGGGACGACCTCAGGCCCATCAGCCTCCAGGTCGGCCTAATGAAGAACGCCGACGGATCTGCATACATCGAGTGGGGTAAGAACAAGATCATGGCCGCCGTGTACGGGCCGAAGGAGGTGCACCCCAAGCACCAGGTCCTCCCGGACAGGGCACTGCTCAGGTGCAGGTATCACATGGCGCCCTTCTCTGTCGACGAGAGGAAGAATCCGGCGCCGTCGAGGAGGGAGATAGAAATCTCGAAGGTGATCAGGGAGGCGCTCGTGCCTGCGGTGATAGTGGAGGACTATCCCCGTACGGCGATCGAGGTCTGGGTCGAGGTGCTACAGTCTGACGGAGGGTCGAGGTGCGCGGGGATAACGGCCGCGTCTCTTGCTCTGGCCGACGCCGGCATCAACATGAGGGACCTCGTCGTCGGGTGCTCCTGCGGTCTGGTCGAGGACACGGTCGTGGCCGACCTAGACGACACAGAGGACAAGGAGGGGAGCGGGGACATGCCCGTGGCAATCATGCCGAACCTGGGGCAGGTGACGCTGCTGCAGGTGGATGGGATGTACACCAGGGAGCAGTTCCAGAAGGCCTTCGAGCTCGCCATCGAGAAGGGGAAGCAGATCTACGGCATGCAGAGGCAGGCCCTGTCGAACAGGTTCTTCGGCGGGGAGGCCACGAGCTCTCACGTGGAGGAGGGGGCAGAGTAGATGTCGATGAAGAAGAACTACGTAGTCGAGACCATCCGGAAGGCCCAGATGGTCCAGCTGCTGGCCCAGGGGAAGCGCATCGACGGAAGGGCGCTCGACCAGCACAGGCCGCTGAAGATAGAGACTGGCCTCATACAGAAGGCCAACGGGTCAGCCAGGGTCACTCTCGGGAACACCCAGGTGATTGCCGGCGTCAAGATCGCCACGGGGACGCCCTTCCCCGACACCCCAGACAAGGGGCTGCTGGTGGTGAACGCTGAGATCCTACCCATGGCATCCCCCTACGCCGAGCCCGGGCCCCCGAGCGAAGAGGCCATCGAGCTGGCGAGGGTGGTGGACAGGGGGATCCGCGAGTCCGAGATGGTGGACCTGACGAAGCTCTGTCTTGTCCCGGGCAAGAGCGTGGTAACGGTGTTCGTGGACTGCAACATCATGAACGTGGACGGGAACCTCTTCGACGCGACCAGCTACGCGGTGGTGTCGGCGCTGAGGACTTCGAAGATGAAGAAGTACGTGGTCAAGGACGAGAAGGCTGAAGCCACCGAAGAGTGGGTCCCTGTCCCCGTAGAGAGGACCCCGATCTCCGTCACGCTGGCAAGGATCGGTGAGAGGATGGTCGTCGACCCGAACACCGAGGAGGAGGCGTCCATGGACATGAGGATTACCATCACCACGGACGACGAGGGGCACATCTGCGCCAGCCAGAAGGGGGAGGCGAGCACCATCACCCCGGCCCAGGTCCTGGAGTCTGCAGACACCTCGCTCAAGGTCGGGAAGCTGATCAGGTCTCAGGTCATAGAGGCGGCGAAGTAGTGCCGAAGGCGAAGGAGAACGTAAGGGGCCTAGGGGCCAAGTACGGAGGGACGCTCCGCAAGAGGTACGCAAGGGTGTTCAGGACCCTGAAGCAGGCGAGGGAGTGCCCGGCGTGCTCAAGCATGAAGCTCAGCAGGACAGCCTCCGGGATATGGAAGTGCAAGTCGTGCGGGTACACAGTGGCAGGTGGAGCCTTCGACCTCGCGCAGGCAAAGGCAAGATAGGCCCATCGAGTCCCTGGCGCTGAAGATATCCTTCAGGGCGGACCGCGAAGCTGCCGCGAGGATCAAGGAGCTCCTGCCGTCGGCCCAGGTCCGCGGGGGCGTGTGCAGGGTCGAGCTGGAGGCGAGGGAGCCGTCGGAGATGGCCGAGAAGGCGAAGGAAGTCCTCGAGAAGCTCCGGGCTGCGGTTTGAAGCTCGAAAGGCTTTAAGTAGAGTCGGAGGTCGAAGCGATCGAAATTGAGCCAGCCTGAACTTCCGCCACTTCTGAGAGAGCAGCTCGCGAGGTACGACCAGACGCAGCAGAACCTGCAGGCCGTCCTTGCCCAGAAGCAACAGGTAGAGCTGGAGCTGGGTGAGACCGAGAAGGCACTGGAGGAGCTGAAGAAGGCGAGCGATACCGAGGCGGTCTACAAGTTCGCAGGGAACCTTCTGGTGAAGGTGAAGAAGGAGGACGTGATGAAGGAGCTCAGCGAGAAGAAGGAGCTGGGGAACACCAGGAAGATGGTGCTCGCCAAGCAGGAGACGAGGTTCAGGGAGAGCCTGACCGACCTGCAGACGAAGATAAACGACGCAGTCAAGCCCAAGGGGCCTCAGCCGCAGCCGCCCGGAGACGCCTGACCCGTGGCGGAAGTTGTCCCTTGGCACAAGGTTGACGAAGTTCCCGTTCCTAGAAGCTGAGGCGCTGAAGAGCGCCGCGGTGGTCTGTCATAGGAACGCAGACGCGGACGCCTACCTTTCCGCCTACGCCGTCTCGAAGCTCATAGGAGCGCTGGCGCCCGGATGCAGGGTGGACATTGTCACCCCTGGGGGGATGACGCTGCTCACCCAGAAGCTGAGCAGGAGGTTCCAACATGAGACAATAGAGAAGAGCGAGGACGAGTACGAACTGTACGTGGCCGTGGACGTTGGGGACGAGGAACTGCTCAGCGACTGGAAGGAGAAGATGAGGAAAGCGAAGGGGATACGGGTCCTGGTGGACCACCATCCGCTCAGGGACAACCTGTTCTACGACAGGGTGATCGTCGACGAGGGGGCGACTTCAGCCGCCGAGGTGGTTTTCAGCATCTTCCAGGAACTGGGGGTGGCTGTGGACGGGGACACGGCCCAGGCGCTTCTTGAGGCCATAATGTTCGACTCGTCCCACCTGGCCATTGCCAGCCCGGAGGGGCTCAGGGCAGTGGTGAAGCTGATGGACGCGGGCGCCGATGTCGCTCTCGCGAGGAAGGAGCTTCGGAGCGAGCCGGACTACGGGGAGGTGCTTGCGAAGCTGAAAGGGGCTCAGAGGCTGAAGATCTACCGATGTGGAGATTGGGTGGTGGCTGCAAGCACCGTGGGCTCGTTCCAGGCACACGTCGCCAGGGCGCTGGTCTACCTCGGAGCCGACCTGGCAGTCGTCGGAGGGGAGTCAGAGGGGGAGACGAGGGTCTCCCTGAGGTCCACCCAGAGGTTTCTGGACGGAACGAAGATCCAACTTGGATCCCAGGTTGCCGGGGAGATGTCGAAGAGGCTTGGGGGGCACGGCGGAGGGCACGCGACAGCTGCGTCCTTCTCGACCATGGCAGGCGAGGAGGAGGCCATGGAAGCGACCCTGAAGAGGGCCGGAGAACTCCTGGGCGAACTGAAAGAGCTGACCTAGGCGTACTTCTTCGAATGGGGGCTCTTCATGAACCCCTCGAAGGTCAGCCTGAACCAGGGCGTGTAGGAGTCAGGATGGGAGGCGACGTCCGCCTTCACATCGCTGAGAGTAGCCCAGCGGACAGACGTCATCTCGTCTGGGTTGGGTTTGATCTTGCCGTCGAAGTCTCCGACGAGCACCCTGCAGAACTCGTTCTCGGCGTTGTCGCCCTGGGGAGCGAAGTAGACGAAGGAGTGGACTTCGGCGAGCTGGCCGACCCGTGCGCCCAGCTCCTGGAGAGCCCGTCGGGAGGCCGCCTGCTGGTAGGTCTCGCCGGGGTACACGTGGCTGGTGAAGGAGACGTCCCAGGCACCCGGCCAGAGGAGCTTCTTCCTGCTCCGCTGCTGTAGCAGCATCTTGCCGTTGTGGAAGAGTAAGGTTGTGTAGGCCCTGTGGCGCTTCCCACTGCCTGCGTGGCAGTTCTCTCGGGTGTCGGTCCCGATCTGGTTGTCGTAGTCGTCCACGAGGACTAGGATCTCTTGTTCTGTCAACGTGGTCCGGAGCACCTGATTCTAGATAAGGGAATCGTTGGTCATGAAGCGCTGGCTCCCTCCCGCTCGAGGTAGACCGTCACGGCGCATTCGTCCCCGTCCTTCAGGCCTAGAGCCCGCCTCAGGTTGACCGGGGAGATGATCTCCAAGACCGAACTGTCATAATGGGTCCTCTCGATTGCTAGAACCGCCCCGGGGCGGTTTCCCTCTATCTCTGCCTTGAAGAGCTTGACAGGTCCGAAGGACCTCTTGCCGTCTGTGAAACCAGGAATGATTATCCCCTGCTTGCGATCCAGCGATCTTCGCTGCTCTATCATCGCCTGGTCGGCGAGCCTGAGATTGAGGGTGCCAGGAAAAGGCTCGAACCCCACTGCCCTTCGTAATGACCTGGCGTAGCCCTTTAGTGAGATGTAGTACCCGCCTTCGTTGAGGCCCGTGAACACGCCGCCTCTGAAGAGGAAGGAGTTCTTGCCCCGCTCGAAGCCGACGCTCGTCTCAGAGAGAAACGTCTCGACTTCCTTTAGGCCAGCTTCGGTAAGCCTGATTGCAAGCCCCCGGCCGGAGTGCGCCCTCTCGATCAGACCGGCTCTTTGGAGCTCAATCAGCCTCAACGAAGCCGCCTGCTGGCTCAGGTCGATGGACTCCCCAAGTTCCTTCGTCGAGATTGTGGCGAAGGAAGCACCAGCCCCTAGCTTGACGAGGTGAAGCAGGGTCGTCAGGCGCTCGGCGCCCGACTTCGGTTTGCGGCTGGCCATCTACAAGGAGGCTGGTTATTACCAAACCGTTATAAGAATACCGGAGCCGGCGCCGTCACATGGACTCCAGGGGCCGGCTGGACACCACGGCGCTGGCCGGAAGCGCTGTCTTCAGCGCCCTGGCGATCGTCCTGTCGGGAGCCTCTCAGGCCCTCGGGCTCAATTTCCCCCTGATCCCGTACCTCCAGTTCGACCTCGGCGAGGTGGCCATAATCTTGGCGTTCTTCATCTTCGGTCCTGTGCCGGCCCTCGTGTCTTCCTTCGTCGAGTTTGGCGGACTACTCGTGTACGGGCAGAACCTCCCGGTGGGGCCACCGCTCAAGCTCTTCGCGCTTGTTTCGACCGTGGCAGGGCTCTGGCTGGGCGCCAGAATCGCTAGTCGGGGGGACGGAACGAGTCTGCTTGGCCTCGCAGGGTGGACAACCGTGATGGGTTCGGTGGTGAGAGCGGCAGTGATGACAGTGCCGAACCTGTACCTGATATTGTACTTCTATGGGTTCGCCGCCATCGAAGGGTTTCTGAAGGCGCCCTTCTCCGCTGTGGGCATAGTCCTTACAGACTCGAATGCCCTGGTGGTGATCCTCGCGTTCACGGCAGCCTTCAACGTGATTCAGCTGGCCGCGGTGATGGTCGCCTCATCGTTCGTCCTTCGGGTCCCGGCCATCTCGCAGCTCAAGGTCGGGGGGAAGGGCCCCTGGTTTACCACAGTCCTGAAACAGGGGAACGCGGCGGTCCAGGCGATACGCTGAGAGGAGCGTTTTACTCCATGGTCCCGGGGGCTCGGAGTGCCGAAGTGTAGCGATTGTCCGACATACTTGAAATCAGTGGGCTGAGCTTCAGGTACCCGGACTCTCCGAAGCGGGCGGTGTCCGAGTTCGACCTCGCGGTCCCAGAGGGAGAGATCGTGGTCCTCGCGGGACCATCCGGGTGCGGCAAGTCCACGCTGCTCCGGGCGGTCAACGGCCTCATCCCCCACATGTACACGGGCGACTACACTGGGCACGTCAGGGTGGCAGGGACGGAGGTGAAGGAATCCAGCATGCGGGACCTGGCCCAGAAGGTCGGATTCCTCTTCCAGAACCCTGAGAACCAGATTTTCATGTTCACAGTCGAGAGGGACGTCGCCTTCGGCCTGGAGAACCTGGGGGTCCCCAGGGCGGAGATGCGGGAGAGGGTCGACGAAGCAATGCGGCTTCTCGAGATAGGTGACCTGGCCCTNNGACGAGCCCACCTCCCTGCTAGACCCGAAGACCGCAGCCGAGCTGGTCAGCCTCGTAGGGAGGCTGAGGGAGGAACTGGGTACGACCTTCGTCGTGGTGGAGCACAGGCTGGACCTCCTGGTCAAGGTGGCCGACAGGATGGTTGTAATGAGCGAGGGAAGGAAGGTCCTGGAAGGGACCCCAAGAGAGGTGCTGTTCGGGGACGAGGCGGAGGGCTACGGCGTGAGCGTCCCCTCGGTGACGAAGGTGCAGAAGATGCTGGCGGCCGACGGCCTGCTCGCAGCCACCGGCCTGATGAGCCCCGCAGAGCTGGCTGTGGCCGTGGAGGGGAGAGAGGAATGATCGAGTTCCAGGACGTTGCCTTCGTGCACCAGAACGGCGTCAGGGCGCTCGACGGGGTGACTCTGAAGATCGAGTCCGGGGAGACCGTGGCCATAGTGGGCGAAAACGGGGCGGGGAAGACCACCCTGGTCAAGCACGTGACAGGGCTCCTGAAACCCGCGACGGGGAGCGTCCTCGTCGACGGCCTGAACACGAGAGACACCAGCACGGCTCGGCTATCGAGGAAGGTGGGGGTTGCCTTCCAAAACCCCGACCACCAGCTGTTCTCCGAGAGCGTGGAGGAGGAGATGTCCTTCGCCCTCAGGAACTTCGGGTTCCCCCCTGAGCTCGTGGAGCGGAGGGTCAGGTGGGGCCTCGAGCTCTTCGGGCTCGAGGAGTACCGGAAGTCGTCTCCCCTGGTCCTGAGCGGCGGAGAGAAGAAGAGGCTGACCCTGGCGTGCATCCTCGCCTGGGACCCCGAGGTGGTCATCCTGGACGAGCCGACTGTAGGCCAGGACTCGATCCAGAAGGAGAAGCTTGCAGGGACCATCAGGATGCTGGCAGCCTCTGGCAAGACGGTGGTCGTGGTCTCCCACGACATCGAGTTCCTGTGGCCCATGCAGCCGAGGGTCGTGGTGATGAAGGCCGGGAAGGTTGTCGGGGACGGGCCTGCGGCGAAGCTGATGCTGGACAGGGGTCTCCTGGACTCGGCCAGGGTAGTCCAACCGCAGCTCGTCGAGTTCTACGGGCGCCTCGCTGTCAGGCCCGGCGCCCCCTTCGCCGACCCCCTGGAGGCCAGGCGCTGGGTGGAGGGAGGGACCGGGAAATGATGTGGCTGAGCGGCGGCTTCATCTTCAGGAGGGGGACCTCGGTCTATCACAGGCTTGACCCGCGCGTCAAGCTCCTCATCTCCGTCCTGATGTTCGCGACCACGCTGCTGGTAAGGTCGCTCTACGAGCTCGCAGGGGTCCTGGCGTTCATGGTCGCCGTGGCTGCGGTCGCGACCGTCCTCCGTAGGGTGGGGCGCACGATGCTGTTCACTGCGGTCTTCTCGGTGGTCATATTCGTCCTCAACTTCATCTTCACCCAGAACATCGAGACGTCGGTGCTCTACGCCGCACGGTTCGTCGCGATTGTTGTGTCCACGAGCCTATTCTTCATCACTACGTCCCCGGACGAGCTGGAGCAGGTGATGAAGACGTTCCGGTTCCCGAGGGACGTGGTGTTCGCCTTCGTTACTGCCGTCCGGTTCATACCTGTGATGTTCCTGGACACCATCCAGATAATGGACGCCCAGAAGTCGAGGGGGCTCGAGCTGGAGAAGGGGAACGTGTTCAGGCGGGTCAGGAACATGATCCCCATCCTGATCCCGCTGGTGGTCAACTCCGTGGTGAGGAGCGGGGAGCTGGCTGAGGCGATGGAGTCCAGGGCCTACGGCGCTGTCCCGCGGCCGACCTCCCTCGTGGAGTATAGGACGAGCCTTGCGGACAAGGTGGTCGCCGTCGCCGCCGTGGTCGCCTTCGCACTCGCCGCCTACTCCTTTTATTTCGTCTTCCCGGCTCGGATACTGTGATACCTGGCAGGGTGGTGGCAGACGAACGGGAGAGGGCCAGCGGCGTACCGGAGGAGCTCTCGAAGCTGAACGTGAGGGTCTACTTCAGTAGGCTTCCGGTCGCGGACTACGTCCTGAACCCAGAGCTGGCGGTTGAGAGGAAGTCTGTGAGGGACCTGGTCACGTCCGTCTACGACTCGCGGCTCTTCTACCAGGCGGCCAAGCTCTCCGCAGCATA
>DAEE01000038.1:10053-11696 GCA_002495205.1 Thaumarchaeota archaeon UBA183
GGGCTCAGGGTGCTCTACACCGCCAGCCCGAAGGAGACAGCCATAGCCATCGCGGAGCTGCTGACCCACGCGAGGGCGAAGCCTCTGGCCAGGATGCCGCAGGAGCTCCCCCCGAAGGCAAAGAGCACGCCACAGCAGCAGCTTTACCTCGTGTCTGCCATGCCAGGCATAGGGAGGAAGCTGGCGGAGAAGCTCCTCTCGAAGTACGGCACGCCGAGGCGGGTCATGAGCCTGACCGCTGGCGAGCTCGCCATGACCCAGGGGATCGGATGGAAGAAGGCGGAGAAGATTAAGGAGATGATGGACGCAACGTTCACTAAACACCAGCAGGGTGCGGCTCAGGCGAGGCTGGAAGAGTGAAGGTGGCGGTCATTGGCGGGACAGGGGCCATGGGAAGCGCCCTGGCGAGGCACCTGTCAAAGAACCATGAAGTGATCATCGGGTCGAGGGACCGTTCGAGGGCCACGGCTGCGGCCCAGGGCCTGCGGGGGGCGTCGGGGGACGACTACAGCGGAGCCGCGAGGGCGGCGGATGTCGTCGTGCTGGCAATCCCCTACGAGTCGCTGGCGCTGGCGGCGGGCCTCGCTTCCGAGGCGTCGTCGAAGCTTGTCATCTCGGCGGTAAACCCCATGAAGATGGAAGGGGGGCTGCTGCGGTACGGACTGAAGGAGGGGTCCGCGGCAGAGGAGCTGGCCCGTGCCCTGCAGCACAGCAGGGTGGCGACGGCCTTCAACAACGTCCCGGCGGGGTTCCTCAAGGACGAGGTGGTGCCCCCAGTGGACATCCTCGTCGCCGCGGATTCGAAGGAGACGTACGAGGAGGCGGCCAAGGTGGTCGCCAGCATAAGGGAGATGCGCCCCCTCTACGTCGGGCCCCTCACCGAGGCTCGCATGGTCGAGTCGATGACCCCCCTGGTCCTGAACCTCGCCAACCTCAACGGGACCAAGGCACTTACGACGAGGTTCGTAACCCGAAAGGGATGAGGGCGCCGTGAGGTTCGGGTACATACTCCCCAACTACGGCAACAAGATCAGCGCCCACCAGCTGGTCGAGGTATCCAGGGTGTGCGAGGAGCTCGGCTTCGACTCGGTCTGGGCGACGGACCACGTCGTCATGCCTGCGGAACTAAGGGAGCCCTACGGGGAGCTGCTGGAGCCGCTGATAACCCTGGCGTCAGTAGCGGCGAGCACCGACAGGCTGCGTGTCGGTACGTCGTGCATAGTCCTGGCTCAGAGGAACCCGGTGCTGCTGGCCAAGCAGGCGGCGGCCCTGGACGTCTTCTCCAAGGGGAGGGTGATACTCGGGTTCGGCGCAGGATGGGCTGAGCCTGAATTCAAGTTCCTGAACGCGGACTTCGCGAAGAGGGGGAAGGTGATGGACGAGAGCATCAGGCTCATGAAGGCCCTCTGGAGAGATGACTTGATCAGCTTCGACGACGAGTTCTTCCACCTGAAGGACGCTATCTTCCTCCCCAAGCCGGTGAACAGGCACATCCCTGTCTGGATAGGGGGGAACGGCCAGACTGCGGTCAGGCGGGCCATCAGGCTCGGGGACGGATGGCACCCTGTGGGGGCGGATGCCGACACGTTCAGAGCCGGTGCCGACGAAATCAGGCGGTCGAAGAAGGACATTACCCTCTCGAT
>DAEE01000038.1:11701-12102 GCA_002495205.1 Thaumarchaeota archaeon UBA183
CCGGCGGAGATACGGAAGGAAATCGATGCCTACGCTGACGCGGGGCTCGAGTACTACTGCGCCTCGATTAACCATCCTTCGGCCCAGGACATAGTCGCAGACCTGAAGCTCTTCTCGTCCGAAGTGATGCGGTCCTACGCCTAGCTTCCCGGAAGCGTAGTCAGGCCGTCGCGCCACCCTGTGTAGAGCAGGGGGCGGTAGCGCGCGAAGTCCCAGAACCCGTCGAAGGACCCAGCGGCCCGGGCTGCCCTGACCTGGCCGACCAGGAGCAGGTGGTCTCCGAACCTCAGCTTCTCCTTCAGGGAGCATTCGAGGGTCGCAGCTGCGCCCTGGATCACCGGGACATTCAGCGCCTCTCCTTTGGAGTACTTCAGCCGCGCGTCGCGGAGCTTGTCCTCCAC
>DAEE01000035.1:0-7683 GCA_002495205.1 Thaumarchaeota archaeon UBA183
AGCTTGTTCAGCTTGTTCTCATCGATCCGGATGGGCGCGACCCACCCCGCGTAGCCCTGGGCGGCGTGCCTCACCTCCCCGCTCAGCGTCTGGACCTGGGCGATCAGCGAGCCGACATTCGTGAGGTTGTTGAAGTCGTTGCCCGCGGCAACCTGCTTCCTCAGCTGCTGCAGGTTGTCCTTGACATGGTCGAGCTTGTCTGCGACCTGATTCCTCAGAAGCTCGTCCGACACCCTGATGTCCTCCTTACTCCTGTATCCCCTAAGACCTGGGATCAGAAGCTCCAGCTTCTTCGCGATGCCTCTGTTGGCATCGACCTGCTGTCTGATGTCTGGGTCACCCTGAGACA
This sequence comes from Thaumarchaeota archaeon UBA183, assembly GCA_002495205.1. Next base: position 350 of record DAEE01000035.1, read on the forward strand.
AAGCCTTACAGATTCGAGGCCCCCGTCCATCGTTATAAATATGGCGAACGATTGCCGGGCTTGAGAACGGTTTCATCTGCAATGGACCTTGAGAAGCTCAGAATAGGGTGCAGTGGCTGGTCCTACAAGGACTGGCAGGGAGTCTTCTACCCAAAGGGGCTCCCCGCGAAGGACTACCTGAGCTACTATGCCAAGGTCTTCAATTGCGTGGAGATCGACTCCAGCTTCTACAGGGTCCCGAACCAGTTCATGGTGGCCCAGTGGAAGAACAACACCCCGGAAGGGTTCCTCTTCTCTCCGAAACTCCCCAAGAAGATAACTCACGATAACAAGCTGAAGAACTCCGAATCTGCACTGGTCTACTTCTACAGCGTGCTGAGCAAGCTGAAGGACAAGCTGGGTCCCATCGCCGTCCAGCTTCCTCCCTCCATCAAGCTGAGCACTCACGAAGACGTCATGAAGGAGTTCATCTCCCAGCTTAGCCCCGAGTTCAAGCACGCCATCGAGTTCCGCCACAGGTCCTGGTTCACCCCAGAGGTCTACGCCCTCTTGAAGAAGAACAACATAGCCATGGTCTGGTCCCTGAACCAGTACGTGGAGACGCCCCCCGAGGTCACGGCCGACTTCATCTACCTGAGGATGGTAGGAGACAGAGAGCTCACCCAGTTCACTGGCATCCAGAAGGACAGGTCGTCTGACATGAAACGATGGGCCACGGCAGTAAAGGAGAACGCCAGCAAATTCGAGTCAGGGTACGTGTTCTTCAACAACCACTTCGCCGGGTTCAGCCCCGAGTCGTCCAACGAGTTCCGCAGGTTGCTGGGGCTTATGGAGCTCGACTGGAAGGCCCAGGGGACCGAGCAGCAGACCCTCTTCGGGACGTAGCTGACAGATGCAGAAACAGACCAGGGCAATCCTTCACGTAGACCTGGACGCATTCTACGTATCCGCAGAAGTCAGGGAACGCCCCGAGCTCAAGGGCCTCGCCGTAGTGGTTGGCGCCGACCCCGAAGCTGGGAAGGGGAGGGGGGTCGTCGTCGCCTGCTCATACGAAGCAAGGAAGTTCGGCCTGAGGTCCGGCATGCCCATCTCCATCGCCTACAGGCTATGCCCGCAGGCGAAGTACATACCCCCGAACTGGGGCCTCTATGAGCGGACCTCCGAAGAGGTCATGGCAACACTGAGGGGCTTCGCCGACAAGTTCGAGCAGGCCAGCATCGACGAGGCGTTCTTGGACGTCACGAGCAGGGGAAGCGACGAGGCCTCCGCCAGGAGAGTGGCCCTCGAGGTGAAGGAGGCGGTGAAGTCGAGGCACCACCTCACCTGCTCCGTAGGGGTCGGCCCCAACAAGTCGTCGGCGAAAATCGCCTCCGACAGGAACAAGCCGGACGGGCTGACCGTGGTTCCCTTCGACGGCGTCTCGGGCTTCCTTGCTCCTCTCCCTGTGGGGGTGGTCCCCGGCATAGGCAGGAAGACAGGGGAGTTCCTCAGCGAGAAGGGGATAAGCACAATCGGCCAGCTCCAACAACTCGATGGCAAGCAGCTGCTGAACTGGTTCGGGAAGAACGGAGTATGGCTCTGGGGGGTGGTCCACGGCCAGGAGAACGTGGAGGTGAGGCAGCAGGAAATTCCGAAGTCGCTCAGCGTCGAGAGGACCTTCAAGGATGACGTGAAGGACTTCCGCGAGGTCCGAAGGGAGGCCGCTGACGGAGCGGCAGAGCTGATGCGGAGAGTCAAGTCCGCAGGCTACTCCTACAGGGTGGCAGGAATCAAAATCAGGTTCCAGGGTTTCGAGACCCACACTCGCGAGAAAACCCTGGTCAGCCACACGGATAGCGGGGACCCTCTGATCGAGGCGGTCGACAGGCTGCTGGACGAGTTCGAGACGAGGGGCAAGCCTGTAAGGCTAGTGGGTGTCAGGGTAGCCGACATTCAGCGCTCAACCTCCGGGCCCTCGAAACTCGACGACTGGGCCGTCGCCTGAACGGCTCTCCCCCGCTCCTCGGGCAGCTCCGCGTTTCTGAATAGCACCCAGAAGGTGCTGATCCCGACGACGTAGAGCACAGTGGCAACGTAGAATGGCAACCCAAGAAGCCCTGCCCCGATCCATGTGAGGCCAACGGTGGTCGACAGAGAGTTCGGAAGGCGCCAGAGGGACGCGGTGATCCCCGAAGCCATGCCCCTCTCGTCTGCAGGAACCAGCCCCATGATCAGCGACTGCGTGAGGGGGCTGGAGAGATTCATCAGGAAGACGCGGACCACGTAGAAAGTCGCCGAAACAGGGAATGTCGGTGCCAGAGGGACTGCGAGCATGAAGACCGTGGAGGAAGCCTGGGTCACCACAGTCGCCCTCACGAGCCCGAACCTCCTGGCAAGCCTCGGTGTGACGACCACCACCCCGGCGGTCAGGACAGACGTGACTGCAAGCACCAGCCCGCTCACAGAGTCCGGCACCCCGTAGGCTGCGTTGAACCACACCGTCATGATGGGCACGAACAGCCCCGCGCCAACGGCGATGAGGACGCTGTAGGACAGGTACTTCATTATGACGGGCCCCGACTTTCGCGGCAGCCACCCCCTAGTCCTCTGATACGAGGGCCCTTCTGTGATTTTCAACAGGAAAGGCGTGATTGAAAGGTTAAGCAGCCCCACGGCAGCGAAGAGCACCACGTGGGCTTGCCCGAGGTCGAACCCGAACCTTTCGAGCCCGACTACTGAGGCGATGATCGCCGCGCCGAGGGCGCTGGCGATCCACCCGAGGATGTTGAGGAAGGAGAAGGCTGGGGTGCGCTTCTCATCGCCGGCGTGGCCGGCCAGCAGCGCAGAAACTGAAACTGCGTAGGCCGCCTCCCCGGTCCCCTCCATAATGGCCACGAGCAGTATGAGCGCGTAATTGGTCGTCAGGGCGAAGCCCAGAAGGCTCAGGCTCGCGCAAAGGTTGCCGAGGACGAGCATCTTTCGGCGCCCGAACCTGTCTGCGAGGATTCCAAGCGGGATGCTTTCTGCGACCAGGGTCAGCCCCATGACCGTTATGACCAGCCCCGCCTGGGTGGGGCCGATCCCTTGGAAGGTGATCAGGAAATACCCGAGATCTGTGTAGATGAACCCGATGGTGACGTTGGGGATGAAGCTGAGGTAGATTAGCAGCCTTGCCTGCCAGGGAATCCCCCTGTAGTCGCTAAACAAGCCTCGCCCCCACCTAGACCCAGCCAATCAGTATAAACACAAAGGAAGCCTACGGAGCCCCCTGTCGATGCCAATTCTCGGTGGCAAGCGGCAGGCACTGGCTCGTCAGTCGGGGTGCGAGGATCCTTGGGCTATAACTATCGTTAAATACACTCTCGCGAACGCCTTCGACCGCCTGCTGATTTGGTGAACAGCAAGAAACTGATCACTGCCACGCTTTTCGGCGTGCTGATCGGCGTCGTCTACGGCGCCCTTCCTTTTGAGATCGGCGATTCGCTCATCGTCTTTGAGGCCGTGGTCCTCTCCCTGAGCTTCATACTCCTCGGACCAGGCGGTGCCACCTACACCGGCTTCATCAACGGTCTAGTCGAGACCCCGTTGCAGCTTGGATTCGGCCCTTTCGCGTTCGCCGTGGCTCTCTTCTACGGGGTACTGGTGGACGTGTTGAGCATCCTGTTCAAGGTCACCTCCGAGGGAAAAATCCACACGAAGAGGCTGATCGCATCCTTGAGCGTGAGCACGATAATCACTGGCTCGGTCGCGACCTACGCGTTCATCGCCCTGGGCTTCGGCACCACTGCGCCGTTTGTGGAGGTATACCTGCCAGTCCTGGTCGTAGGCGCGCTTAGCGGGTCCATAGGGGGATACCTCGCTGCCAGGATATGGGAGCGGAACCTACGCCACAGGTTCCAGCCGGTTCAGGCTCCGGCAGTCTGATCCCGCTCTATCTCGCCTATCTCTCGTCGGAGCTTGCGGGTGAACCAGATCAACAGCAGGTACAGGACAACCCCAAGGATGACGAAGGCTGACCCCGCAATGTAACTGGCCAGGTCGCCGGTTACGAAGCCCCCCAGCAAGACGAAGGCGCCTATCGCAATGATCAGGATTGCGGCCGTCCTGGAGATCGGGCTGACCCTGACTGACATCCTCACATCCCCGCCCGCCGGAGCCAGTTAAACGGTTGGCGCGCCACCCGGCTTTTACTTTCGCTTGTCCTTCTTCTCCTCTTCCTTCAGCAGCTTGTAGAGCCTGTACTTGTCGTTCTCTCCTGGGGAAAGCACGTAGCCGCACACCCGGCAAGTGACTCCCTGTGGCGTCTCCCTCAAATCGAAGCGCCCGCACTTCGGGCACTTCATGTCTTCCCTCTCGGCCCTCATGACCGTCAGGTCAGAGCCCTTCGGTTCAAAAGCCTTGGCGAGACCCGCGAGCCCGGGCCCTACCAGACACGCACAAGCGCTTCTTTCGCGAACAGCCCTCTTCCGACGCCGAGGGAAGCATAGATTCTGCTGGGCATGGAGATGTCGGCAACGTAAAGCTCGCCGACGTGGCGTCGCGCCTGTGGGCTCAGGAACCCCGTCTTTGGCAGCCCGAAGGTGACCGTTGCCTTCGCGACGACCGTGGGATCCCCGGGGTTTCCCGTGGTCGCGTCGAGTCCCGACGGGATGTCCACTGCAAGTATAGGGACGCCTGATGCGTTAGCCCTCCTGATTATCCCTGCAATGGGCTCCCTTGGGTCCCCCTTTGAGCCGTAGCCCAGGAGTGCGTCGACGAAAAGCTGAGCCCCTCCGATGCCCTCGCCCGGCCCCGCTATCGGGATCCCCATCCTGTCCGCCGTGGCGACTTGCTTGGCAGGAACGTCTCTAAGCTCTGATCTTTCCCCCGCGAGCACCACGCGGACGTCGGCTCCCCAGTCGTGCAGGTGGCGCGCAGCCACCAGCCCGTCCCCGCCGTTGTTCCCCCTTCCTACAAGGCAGCAGATGCCCATGCCCTGCACAGCTCCTCCGAGCATCTTCTTGGCCATCCGCGCAGTCGCTACCCCGGCGTTCTCCATGAGCGCGAGCACATCGATGCCGTAGTCCTCGATGGCCTCCCTGTCCACCGCCGCCATCTCCTCGGCCGTAAGGTAAACGAACTCGCCTTCCTTCTTCATCCCGTCCCCGTCGCCGAACTAGACGCTATTTCAGCCTAGGCTCGGCCAGGGCCCAACAGTCAACAATATTTCTTCAAACTGGCACAGCGATTAGAGCCCGCGGTATATTGGAACCCCGGCGCATGCGGAGGGCCAGCATGAGCTTTGCATCCAATTGGGAAAGGAAGGACAGGGGCCCCGGCCTGCTGGATAGGCTGCGGGGAACCGTCCAGGCGCCCACTTCGCTGAAATCCCAGATTGAGCAGGCGAACAGGCAGATCCGCCTCCTGATATCGCAGCTTGACAGCACCGTGAACCGCATCAAGCAGCGCGACTCTACCATATTCAAGAACGTCGTCTCCTCCTTGGCCAAGCACGACATGCAGCACGCGGCTGTCTACGCCAACGAGCTGGCAGAGGTCAGGAAGATGGGCAAGATGGTGACCCAGGCGCAGCTCGCCATGGAACAGATCTCCCTGAGGCTAGGGACGATCAACGATTTGGGCGAGATCGCGAGCACCCTCGCCCCGGCAGTGTCGGTCATCAGGAACATGAAGGAGGGCCTCAGCGTTGCGCTCCCCGAGGCCGACAAGGAGATGGGCGAAATTTCCAGCCTGCTGAGCAGCGTGCTGGTCGACGCGAGCACCACCGGCGGGTTCTCCCTCAACTTCGACGCAGCCAACGAGGACGCACAGAAGGTCCTCGAAGAAGCCTCAACCGTGGCGGAGCAGAGGATGAAGGAGAGCTTCCCTGAGATCCCGGCGGGGGTCATCGTGCCGGAAGACGAAGGCCTCACGACCTAGCCGCCCTCTCAGAAATCATCCGGGCAACCGCGGTCGTCGCACGTCGCCATGACCATGGGCTCCCGGCGCCCGATTCAACCGGTTTGAACACCTCCGAAATACGATTGTCTTAATACAGTCAGGAGGAGAAATTCTTCACTTTGCGAGTCAGCGGCGGTGCTGGGCGCTCCCTCTCCTCGTACGAGGGGCAGGCCGGCCAGCCCAGGTCCCACAGTACGGCAGCGTTGCTCCTCGCCGCACTCGTGCTGCTCGTGGCCTTCGTGGTCGCCGTTCCTTACATCCCGGCCGTCCTCAAGCAGAGCAATTCCTTCCTCTCCGGGTCCTCGTCGACCGGGCCCAGCACACTCACCTCCACGACATCCAACGCGACCAGCGCATCCACAACCTCATCGACCGCGGCGAACGATGGGTGTTCTGTACCCGTCACTGTGAAGAATCTCGCTGCCCCGGACATCATGAACGGTTCAGCCGACGTAGCCTATCCGTCAGACTACTGCGTCCTTTCTTCCTACGCCCTAGGGCTGATCAATCAGGACAGGGCTTCCAACGGCACCGGCCTGGTGATCCTGGACTACAACCAGGCAGCCCAGCAGCACGCCGACTCCATGATGTACTACGGCTACTTCAGCCACTTCGACACGCAGGGGTACAAGCCGTACATGCGCTACTCTCTCCTGGGCGGCAGGGGCGCCGACTTCGAGAACGTCGCCTATTACTACTTCTCCATCCCCCACTTCACATCAACGAGCTCGGTAGAGGCCGCCATCAAGGACCTCGAGTACTCGATGGTCTACAACGACAGCTCCTGCTGCGGCAACGGCCACAGGTACAACATACTCGACCCGCTCCACAACCAGGTCTCGATTGGGATTGCCTACAACAGCACAAGCGTGTACTTCGACGAGGAGTTCGAGAACAGCTACGCCAATCTCAGCGTCTCCGTTGCTCCCTCCACGGCCGCGGACCCATACTACGTGACTCTGAAGGGGGTCCCGAACGGAGCCTTCCCACTCCCCAACTCACTTTACGTCGCCTTCGACAGCTCCCCCGTTCCATCCACGCCTGCGGGGCTCAACAGCGGCCCGCACGAGTACGGGCCAGGCACCCTAGAAGGCGGTGTCCTCCCGCGCATCGGCTTCTTCGGGGACTGCGGCCAGTTCAGCTCCGGGACCACCGTGTGCGCAGACACGTGGACAGTGACTTCCAAGACGCTGGACATCGCGTTCCCGCTGGAGCCATTCATCAAGAACTACGGTCCTGGGGTGTACACCCTCTACCTCATCACAGGCTCGAGCACAGAATCTGCAATCACGTCGATCTGCGTCTTCGTCCCCTAGTCGTGGGGGCTATGCCTGGCCCATCTCGGCCCTTATCGCCCGGGCGGTCTCCTCCATCTCGGCCGCGCTGAACCGCTTCCTGTCGAAGAACCTCCCCTT
>DAEE01000035.1:7710-10833 GCA_002495205.1 Thaumarchaeota archaeon UBA183
GCCACCACCGCTTTGGAGACCTTGAATGCCACCTTGAAGAGCTCGGCGATGTCCTGCTCCTTCATGTCCCATATGGTCTCCCCATGCTCTATCGGGCACACCAGCGTGTGCCCCCGCGAGAACGGGTAGAGGTCCAAGAAGGCGATGTACTTCTTGTCCTCGTAGACGATGCTGGACGGGGACCTCCTCGACGCAATCTGGCAGAAGATGCACTTGTCGGGGCCTGCAGTCGGGGAGCTGAAAGTCAGGCGCTTCAAATCGCCGCTCGTAGGCGTCGGCGCCGCCAAACCACCTAAACCTTTGCCTCGGCCTATCTTAATACAGGCACACGGGTGCCTGGAGACCCGTTGTTTTGCGACCGCTGCCACGCAGGACAGATGGAGCCCTACGAGAAGAGGCTGGGCCCCGGGGGGAAGGCAGCAATCACGGGGACCAGGTGCAGCGTTTGCGGTTTCGTCCTATTGGACAACGACGATGACGTCTGGTCCGCCCTGGGGATCTAGCCCCTTCCGCCGCCGGGGGCTGCCAGCCGCCTGTAGGCATCAATGAAGTCCAGAGCGAACCTGTCCGCCTGCTTCTCAGTCCCACGGTGGCGCCCGCTCACTGACCTGAGATGGTGGTAGAACTCATGAATCATGACGAACGGGTCGTACATGAACTCCCGCCTCGCAGCCAGGATTTCCTTTCTGCTCTGCGAGTACACAGCTGCCACCCCCTTTGTCTTCCCTTCCACGACACCGATCCCCAGCCTGGGGGTGGTCACCTTGTACCACTGCGCAAGGACCCTGATGGCCTCCTCGGTCCTGGAGTCGAGTATGAGGGCCACTACCGACGCCTTCATCTGGTCCTCGGCGGCAGTCAACAAGGGAGCAGCCCGCCACCGGCGCTCTTAAGCAGTCGCCGCCTGTCAACGCCGTTGAGTCATTGGTCAGCAGTCTTTGATTCCCCAGTTCAACTGGCTTCCCAGGCGTCACAGGGGACATGAACAGGCGCAGGCACATCAGGCTCGATGGCCCGAAGGGAATCAGGTTCAGGGGACCCCCGTCGTTCTTCTCAGTACCCTGACTCTCGCCGGCTCCAGGGTGGCCGCAGCCTACCGGAACCGCCCCCTTCCTACTGATAGGACCTAACGAGCGGTGCGAGGCTTGATTCCGTGACATCATGCTACGGGACGCATGTCGGTTGGAAGTTCGAATCGTAGCCGCAGAGGGCCCAGGCGATTGAGGTCCCGTTGTAGACCTGCAGCTCGTCGGCCCCGGTCGACGACAGGGTCCAAGCCCCGCCGCCGAACTCCCAGAAGAACCAGGATGTCGAGGTGGTCTGGTACACCCCTCCGACCGCGGTGACGAGGTGCTCGCCGTACTGCGGATACCAGGCGGCCTGAAGGTTCCCCCTGAGCAGCACCAGGGTGGCGACATAGCCGTTCCAGCCTGGCTGAACCGACGTGTCGTTGTACCACCTACGCGTTCCGTTGCCGAAGTCGACCAACAGGTGGACCCCGTATGCGAGCGCCTTCCTCCCACTGAAGCTCGCCAGCTGCTGGTAGGACCTCCATAGCGAAGAGAGTTCCAGGCTCGCGTTCCTGTAGGCAGGGGTGCTGGTGTTCAAGTTTGCCACGGCCCCTGCGAGAAGGGACAGGGTGGTATTGTAATCGGCAAGGCTCGCGTTGTACTGGACCGAGAGGGACCTGTAGCTGGTCAGAGCTGTGGCGAGTTCTCCCACGTATTCCTGGCTCTGCGAACCACTCTGCTGACTCTGCCCGTAGTAGTACAGGGCTGCAGTCGAACTCACGATTAGCAGCGCCACAAACAAGGCAGCCATCCCGTAGACCGCCCCCCTGGGCATCAGAGAGGCCCCCTCAGTACCCTCGGTATGAGCAGGATGAAGAGGGGCGCCAGGGCGATCCCAAAGGCAAGGTCGCTCACTTCGTGCGCGAGGGTGAAAGGCAGCGTCAAAGGCCCGAAGGCGGTCGCGAAGTACTCACCGAGCGTGGGCGCGGGCCAGTACTGGAGGAGCGCCGTGGCCAGGTTGGTTTCCAAGTCCCAGAGGAAGGCGCATATGGTCAGGGAAGCCCCGATGAAGAGGGAGTAGGGAGAGGCCAGCTGGAACCTATGCCCCCAGGCCCTGGAGGCGGCCCAGCCTGCCAGGGCGAAGAGGATCTCCCCGCCGACAAGGAAGGGCGCAATTGGGCCTGCTATCCCGACCGGGCTGACAAAGCTCCAGATCGATTCCGACACTATTCCCACGAGGGCGCCTATGCGGAACCCGAACACGTATGCCGCCACGAAGACCAGCGTGTCGAGGAGTTTGATGTTCGAGAACGGCGCCAGCGCCAAGTCCGATCCCACTATGAGGGCAGAGAAAGTGGCAACGACGGCCACAGCCTGGGTCGCTCGCACATTTGGATGGATAATCCATCCAATAGAAACGTATTTCGGCACCCATGACTGACGGGAAAACGTGTTAAGGAGAAGGCGCAGCAGGCTGAATGGGTTGGCCTCCGCGCGCAAGGTTCTGGAGCTCCTGGGCGCTGGTGCCCCTGGTCCCGCACCAAGCTTCACGGGACCACACATGCTCCTCGCCTTCCTTACGATAGCGAGCTCTGCCTATGTGGGCAGGCAGACTCTGGCAGCGAAATCAAGGCTGGGCGAAGGCGCGGCGAGGACGGTCATCGGGAAACTGAAGGATGGAGGCTACGTCGACACCATCCGGTCTGGATGCTTCCTCACCCGCTCGGGGAAGTCCCTGGCGCGATCAATCCACTCCGCGATGTCGGACGCCATCACGATTCCAAGGTCCGACTTGACCATGGGCGCCAATCAGGCCGCGCTTGTCCTCCGGGATGCCGGGGACAGGGTGGGTTCGGGGATTGAGCAGCGGGATTCGGCCATTCGGATTGGCGCCGCAGGCGCCACCACCTACGTCATGAAGTCTGGGCGGTTCACGATCCCGGGCGGGTCGTCAAACTGCGAGAAGGAATTCCCGAGCCAGGCTTGGTCTTACCTGAGGCGGGAACTGAGTCCGTTGGACGGTGACGTTGTCATACTCTGCGGCGCGGCGGACGAAATCTCAGCTAAGCTCGGAGCCCTCGCAGCCGCCATTACACTGCTGTAGCTACGACTT
>DAEE01000035.1:10840-19837 GCA_002495205.1 Thaumarchaeota archaeon UBA183
CCTTTCACTCCCTTGACCTGCATGAGGCCGTCCCTTAGGTCCTGCGAGATCTTCAGAGCGAACACAGGCGGGCAGTACTGGGTAGTGGCATGGTACTCGACGTCCACCTCTCCCTCCTTGATGTCCAGCTTGTCAATCAGGTTCATTTCCACTATCGGCATCCCGATCTCCGGGTCCACCACCTTCGAAATCTGCTTCTGGACCTCTTTGACGTCCACCTGCTCCACTGACATGAAACTCGCCGAAAACCCCTGTTTCCGCTACAAAAGGATTGTCCCCTTCCTTTCTTGGGCGCCGTAGAGGAGGATTACCTATTCTACCTGAAGACGATCGAGGGCCTGATTTGCCAGGGGAGCGTCGTGGTCGCCGACAACGTGAAGTCTCACGCCGAGGAGGTTGCGCCCTACCTCAGTGCGTCAGGAAATCAGGCAAGTATGCCAGCACCTGCAGGGAGGCCCCACCGAACTTCGGGAACTGCCCCGGCGATGCAGTGGAGACAAGCATCAGGCTCTGAACCCGCTGACCAGGGTCCGCCACTTCTCGTCGCCGTCGAAGGGCAGGTACATCCTGACCCTGTCTGCCAGTCCCCCGTACCTCTTCCGGACGAGACCCCCTATTTCCGACCAGCTCCCCTGGACTACAATCTCGTCGAGCATCTCATTCGTCACCTCCTCCCCCATCGCCTTCCATTCCCCATTCACCGAAAGGGCGTGCAACCTTTCCCCGACATCTCCCCAGCCCTGCAGGTCTAGGACCCTCCTGTAGCTCCGCGTCGAGGCGTAGAACGCTATCTGTTGCCTCATTGCTTCCCTGACCGCATCCAGTTCGCTCCGGTTTTCCCCCACTGCGGCAAACACGGACGCTGCGACCGTGATCTCCTCGCTCTTCCTGGACGCCTTCGAGGCTCCCTCTGCGACTGCAGGACGGACAACCTCCCGCAGGTACTTCACTGTGTGAAAAGGGTGGACATGAATACCGTCGGCGACCATCCCTGCGACCTGGCACATCCTCTCGTTGACCGCTGCGATGTACACGGGAATCGCCGGTTGCTCGATTGGGCCGGGATTGAAGAACGGCGTCATGAGGTCAAGGTGGAAGAACCGTCCCCGGTAGTCCAGCTTGGTCCCGGACTGCCAGCTCCCCCAGACTGACTTCAATGCGAGGACGACGTCCTTCATCTTGGGGGCAGGGGGCTCCCACTTCATCCCGAACCTGCGCTCAATGTGGCCCTTCACCTGGCTCCCCAGCCCTAGGATCAGCCTTCCCCTCGATGTGCTCTGCAGATCCCATGCGGTATAGGCCAGGGTCGTCGGGCTGCGAGTGAACGCGAGCGCGATGGAAGTCCCTAGCTCAATCCTCCTTGTGGACCCAGTGGCAAGGGCGAGCTGCACGAAGGGGTCGTGCTTGGTTTCGTTGACCCAGAAGCAGTCGAAACCGAATTCCTCCGCCTTCGCAGCTAGCGGCGGCACCTCCGCAGGGGACGCCACGGCTATCTCGGCGTCGACCTTCAAGCGGTCCCCGCCCCCTAGGACGCCTCTTAAAGGCGAACCGGGGAGGATGGCAGCAGGTCCAGATGGTGTACGCCTCTTTGGTCACGGGCCTCACCGCAGCTCTCTGCTGGGGGACCGCCGACTATATGTCACGGAGCCAGTCCGAGAAGGTGGGGTACTACAGGACAATCATCTACTCGCACCTGGTGACCCTGGTGACAGTCCTCGTCCTCGTGCCTGTAATCAGCCCCAACCTGTCCTTCCCCGTCTACCCGGTGCTCGCTCTGATCGGAGCCGGGGGCATCAACTTCGTCGCCTTCCTCTTCCTCTATCGCGCCTTCCACAGGGGGGTGGTCTCTGTCGTGGCTCCGGTGGTCTACACGTATCCGGCGGTCACAGCGGTGCTCGCAGTGGCTATACTCGGAGCGTCCCTCTCCCCAGTCCAGGGGGTCGCGATAGCCGGCATCATCGCCGGGGTGGTACTCCTCTCGACGCGCTTCTCTGAGCTCTACTCCTACCTGAAGGGCACAGGGGCTCCCAGCCTGACCAAAGGCATCGGCCTAGCGATCGGTGCCTCGCTCTGCTTCGGCATGGTCTACATCGGGATAGGATACGCCGCGCCATCAGTCAGCTTCGTCCTCCCGGTGATGATCCTTCGGGTAATCGCCATCTCCGCGGGTTTCATTTTCGCTCCGTTGCTGAGGCAGGACGCTCGGCCGTCCCGGCTCGTCTTCTCGAAGACCATGGTCGCCATGGGGGTCCTCGAAGCATTCGGCTTCCTGGCCTTCACCTACGGGATATCCGCGGCTGGGAGCGCCCTCCCGATAGTCACAGCCCTCTCAGGGATGGGAGGGGCCGTGGCTGCAAGCTACGGACTCGCTTTTCTGAAGGAACGGCTGGAACCCAACCAGATGCTGGGGGTCCTTCTTTCACTCGCCGGTGTGTTCGCGCTGCTGTACCTAGGAGGGTAGGTCCCGTGGACTACTTCGCGGCTGTGCAGGAGGGGAGGAGGAGGGTGAACAGGGCGGTCGCAATCCTCCAGGGAGTCGCCGGCCCTTCATACCCCGTGCTCTTCCTGAAGCTCGGCCTCTCTGACTGGACCCCAGTCGGAGAGGAGATGCTACACAAGGTGGTTCCCGGCAGGCAGGGGACGGCCGCCATCNNGAAGGCAGGCGAACTCGCGAAGACTCTCGAGTCGAAGGGGATTGCAGGTTTCCCCGGCGACGTCAAACTCCCGATTTGAGCCTCCACTTTATTAACCGGCTTGGGCCTTCACAATCCTGCGTCTTACCTGCACACCCGACGGCTCCGACGAACTCCGCCAGCTCGACGAAGCCCCCGGTGGTGCCCGTTCGACGCGGACAAATTGGGGGTGAACGAATGGCAAGATGCTCGGTATGCAAGGGTCACGCGGTGGCGTCATGCGCGGAGTGCGGTTCGCTGGTATGCATGTCACATTCTACAACGATCTTTGACGAAACCAGCAGGGCAATGAAGACCTACTGCGGCAACTGCACAGCAAAACGGATGCCGTTGTGGGTCGCTCGACGCAGGTAGACACAAGAGCCAGAAGACTCCGGCGGTCACTCCACTGTGAAGTAGAGCCTTCTGTTGCTCTTCCCTTTGTTCTCGGTCTTCACGGCGACCACCTTCCCGATTTCAATGGTGTTCTTCACATGGACCCCGCCGTCGGCCTGGGTGTCCACGTCGCCAATCTCCACTATCCTCAGCATGTCGACGGAGGGAGGCATGGCGTTGGCCAGCTTCACGAAGCCGGGGTTGGCCAGGGCCTCGTCCCGTTTCATGAAATATGTCTTGACCTCGAGCCCCCTGCCAACCGCCTCGTTCACCTCGTCGATGTAGGACGTTATCTTCTCCTTGTCGAAGTCGTCGAGGTTGAAGTCCACCCGGGACTGGTCCGGACTGATCTGGTTCCCTGTGATTAGCGCCCCCGTCTCCCTGTTCACCACGGCGCTGAGTATGTGAGCCGAAGTGTGCATCCTCATNNCGAGCACGTGCACTATCTCCTCTCCCTCCTTCACGACCTCCATGACCCTCGTCCCGCCCAGGGTCCCCGTATCTGAGACAAGGCCGCCCCCACGCGGGTTGAACGCCGTCTGGTCGAGGACAACCTTGGTGCCGTCCACCTTCTCGACCTTGCCGTCGAATTCACGAGCATACATGTCCTCCCAGAACAGGCGCCTGGTCAACTTCACCCGCTCCTAGGGCCGGGCACTTTAGCCTTCAACCCCCTAGTAGGCGCTGATCTTGGTCTGGGAGAGCTCTCTGGAGATCAGCACGCTCTCTCTCATCCACCTTGGCTTCGCAATCACCAGCTTGGAGAGGGCAGAGTCCATGGCCCCCCTGAAGGTCTCGTGTCTCTCGTACGGCTGCTTCAAGAGCTCCCTGATGCTCTCCCTGACGTTCCAGACCCCCAGAGGCATGATGAAGCCAGGGTAAGTCTCCCTGAGCACTATGGCCGCCGCCTGCCTCCTCTCCCTACCGAGCGCCTCGGCCACCGCCAGCCTGGTCGAGTAGTAGCACCCTCCCACCCTGGCGTACTTCGTCCTCCCGAAGTACTCCTCGTAATCTCCGATCATGTACGGCTGCGTCGTGAACTGGTTCCAGGTGGTGTTGGGGAACCATGCTTCGATCCACTCGAACCTCCAGGGCTCAGGGAGGAGTATNNCGACGTACTGGTTGTCATAGACTCTGAAGCCGTACACCCGGTACTCGTCGATGGTCGGCCTGTGCTTGATCTTGTCTATGAGGTCGAGGCTGATGGAGCTGTCCACCGCAGTTATGCTCCACCTCGTCGGGACTATCCTCCTCCTCGGCCCTGCTCCGAACATGCCCAGGGAGAACGCCTTCTGAATCCTCGTAACGAGCACCCCTTTCCTGTAGAGGTCCCCCACAGCCCCAGCCGCGTCCAGGTCGCGGTCGTAGTACGCCGTCTGTACCCGCCTGTCGACCGACGGGTTGTCAATCCTGAACCTTTCGAGGGGCCCCGACGGCCCATAGGGCTGTGTGTCCTCGCTCAGAGTCAGGATCCTGCGGGGAGCCTTCGTGAGCCTAAGCTCGGTGTCGACAGGCCTGGCGGCCATCGCAAGCTCCTGAAGGGAAGACAACAGCCTCCCGGGTTCGCGCGCCTCATCAACCTTCGACTTCGAGTTTCCCCTCACCAACGAGTACCTGTAGTCGACTATCTCGTCGATGGGCCTGCCCAGCCACTCCTCCGGGGTGTCAAGAATCGTTGTGTCTCCGAACTGGGGAGGGACCATCGGCCCGATGGAGACCTTTGGATACCCCAGCCTCCCGACGAAGACGCCGGGCGGGGACGACCCCAGGATTTCGTTGGTGCCCATGGCTGGGCCCTGCTTGGCCAGCGACTGCGCCTTCACAATGATCGGGCACCTGGGTTTGCCGCAGAGAAGCTTCGCGCCGCGGCAGGCCAGACACATCCACGCCGGCGGGCTCTCCACTACTTCGATAGACCTGGCGACGTCGTCCTCCAAGCCTGTGACTGATGAAGCCATGACACTGGAAAGCCACGTGATCTTCCGGGACACGTGACCGTCGCGTCAGCCAAGCCTCTTAAAGCCCATGGTGTTTTCAGACGGCGAGGAATCCCCTATCCCCAAATAGCCCGGCAGTCTCTCCTCGCGTAGGATGCCGAAGTTCGCTCACATGTCTGACATCCACATCGGTGCCTTCAGGCAGCCCGAGCTGAAGGGGCTTCTCCTCGACGCATTCGACGCAGCCGTCGACCGATGCATTGAGGAGCGCGTCGCCTTCATCGTGATGGCAGGGGACATCTTCGACTCGAACATCCCCGACCTGTCTTCCGTTCGCCGAGCGGCCGCGAAGATGAAGGAGGCCGTCGACATGGGAATCAGGGTCTACGCTGTCTACGGCTCGCACGACTTCAGCCCCAACTACTCGTCCATCGTGGATGTACTCAACGGGGCGGGGATTTTCACCAAGGCCGAGTCGTTGTCCACCGCCGACGGGCATGCCCTTCTCGACTTCGTTCAGGACCCCTCGGGTCCGAAGCTCTGCGGCATCTCGGGAAGGAAGCTCTCGATCGACAGGGAGATCTACTCGACCCTGAACAGGGAAGACCTCGAAAGGGCCGAGGGGTTCAAGATTTTCGTCTTTCATGCCGCCATCGACGAGCTGAAGCCGCCGTCCCTCGAGGCGATGGAGGCGATGCCAGCGTCGTACCTGCCTTCGGGGTTCGACTACTACGCCGGGGGCCACGTACACAGCCACAGCGTCGTGTCCCTCCCGGGGCACCCCAACATCGCCTTTCCCGGCCCACTCTTCGCCACGGACTACTCCGAGCTCTTGCAGCTCGCACACGGCAGTGAGCGCGGCTTCTACATCGTCGATTTCGGGGACGATATCTCTCACATCGAATTCGTCCCAATCAAGGTCTGCGACGTCGTCGAGCTGAAGTACTCCGCCCAGGGGAAGACCTCAACCCAGGCCGCCGAAGACCTGGCCAAACTCGCATCGGGTGCGAAGGTCGGAGGGAAGGTCGTCCTGCTGACGGTCGAAGGGGAACTGGCCGCCGGAAAGACGTCGGACATAGACTTCTACTCGGTCAGGAGGCTGTTGGGCGCTTCGAAACCCACGATTGTGCTCTCCAACTACAGTCATCTGACATCCAGGGAACAGGCGAAATCCCACGCGCTGCGCGGGCCCAGCCAGGTGACTGAGAGGGAGCTCTTCGAGAAGGAGATTATCAGAGTGAAGTCAGAGGAACCGGGTCTCCTCGGTTCGAAGGGGGTCACGCTCGCCCTCGACCTGCTGAGGACGCTAAAGGAGGGGCGCAGGGAGAACGAGAACAAGGGGGACTTCGAGGAGAGGACCGCGAAGGCAGGCTTCGGCGTCCTCGGGTTGGAGGATGAAGGATAGTGCTGCTGCGGAGCCTGTCCATGCATAACATAAGGAGCTACGGCGACGGAAAAGAGACGCGTCTCGACATCCCGGATGGAGTGGTCCTGTTCGAGGGGGACATAGGCTCAGGCAAGTCCACAATCCTGTATGCCCTGGAGTTCGCGCTCTTCGGGTTGAGCGACATGAAGGGGGCTCATCTCCTCAGCGAAGGCAGGAAGGAGGGGAAGGTCTCGCTAACCTTCGAGTCTGGTGGCACCGAGTACAAGGTAGAGCGGAGGCTGAAGACCAGAGGGGACGAAATCGTCCAAGGAGAGTGCTACATCGCGTCGGGGGGCGGAAGGGAGAGGCTCTCCCCCAGCGACCTGAAGGAGCGCATCGTCTCGATTCTGGGCTTCAACGAGCCGACCCACCCAAGAGCCGAGAGCCTGGTGTACAGGTACGCGGTATTCACCCCCCAAGAGCAGATGAAGGAGATACTCACCCGGAACGCGGACGAGAGGCTGCACGTCATACGCAGAGTGCTCGGGGTTCAGAGCTACCAGGCTGCGGCGGAGAACTCCGAGATTGTGGCGAAGAGGATCAAGGAGATAGGCTACGGCCTAAAGAAGGCGAGCGAGGACCTGCAGCTGAAGAAGGGCGAGGTTGAGGAGCGGTCCAGGGCCTTGGCGGAGCTCGAGTCGAAGATCCCAGGGCTCCGCGGTGCCGAGGCTGCTTCATCCAAGCGCGTCAGGGTCCTGGAGTCCGAGTGGAAGGAAACGCTCGCAGAGAGGGAGGCCCTCGCGAGGAGCGAGGCCACGATACCACTCCTCGAACAGGAGACGGAACGCACGACGGCCAGGATTCAAGACGATGCCAGGGGCCTCCGCGAGCTCGAGTCGCGGCTCGCCGATGAGATAGAGCCGAGAATCAGGGCCTTCCAGTCGATGAGACCTGCGGGACGAGTTCCAGACCTGGAGTCAGACTACGACAGAGCGAAGGAAAGGCTGGGGCGTCTCAAAGAGTCCAGGCAGAGCCTCGAGGCAGAGCTGACGAAGACTCGTGACCTCCTGGCGAGAGGGATATGCCCGCTTTGCGGGCAGCCCGTACCCGGCGACGTCTCGTCGCGAGGGGAGCACGCCGAAGAAGAGAGGGCAACCATTGACAGGAGGGTCTCCGAGGAGGAGACCCTGCTCGCGTCTCTCACGGAACGCCTCGAAGGGGCGCGGAGATTCGAGGAGGCGAAGAAGGAGTGCGAAGCGGCAGAGAAGGAAAGAGCACGCGCCAACGGCGAACTCGAGTCGCTTCAAAGGAGGATCCGGGAGTCGAACGCGCGGATAGCTCGACTGGCGTCTGATTTGGAGCGATCCAGGTCTCAGGCCAGGGAGATGAGCACGGTGTCAGAGAAGATCGCCAATCTTGAATCCCGGCTACACGTGGCGAGGCGGGAGGAGAAGGAGGCGGGCCAGAGCCTCATTCAGGCGACCACCGAACTGAAGGACACCAGCAGAGAGTTGGAACTCCTCTCCCAGGAAGTGACGAGGAAGGAGGCGGCCATGCGCGAGGCCCAGCGGCTGGCCTCCTACCATGGTTGGCTCTCTTCCTTCTTCAAGCCGACGGTCGAGATGATAGAGAAGCAGACCCTGGCACTGGCGGCCGCGAGATTCAACGACCACTTCCTGCGTTTCTTCAGCTCCCTCGTCGACGACCCCGACATGGTGGTGCGTGTCAGGGAGGACTTCTCTCCAGTCTTTGAGAGGGAGGGGTTCGAGCAGGACTTCGAGGCGCTCAGCGGAGGCGAGAGAACGAGCATGGCCCTGGCTTACCGGTTCGCCCTCAACACAGTCGTGAAGGAGAGCGTCGCGTCCCCGCCGGAGCTCGTCATCCTGGATGAGCCGACCGACGGATTCAGCAAGGAGCAGGTCTACAAGATGCGGGGACTGCTGGAGGAGCTGGGTTCCAGGCAGGTCATCCTTGTGTCTCACGAGAGGGAGCTCGAGTCCATGGCGGACCACGTATTCAGGGTCGAGAAGCGTAACGGGGCCTCGGAGATATCCATCGACCTAGGCCGGAACTGATTCCCAGGACGAGTGCCTAACCCATACGCAAAAAGGCAATAATACTCGCGGCTATCGTCGAGCCCTCGAGGGAAAATGGCCGACATCGAGCGGATGTTCAGCCCCAAGGCGGTCGCTCTCATAGGGGCGACCGACAAGCCGGGGGCAGTCGGTGAGGCGACCCTAAAGAACCTCCTTCAGGGCAAGGGGAAGCACACCGTCTATCCGGTGAACCCGGCCCACGAGTCCGTGGCGGGGATGAAGTGCTACCCCAGCATAGCCGCGGTCCCTGTGCACGTGGACCTCGCAGTAATAGTGACCCCTGCCAAGTCGGTCCCCGGTGTGGTGGACGAGTGCGGGAAGGCGGGGGTCGACGGCGTAGTGATAATCTCCGCTGGCTTCAGGGAGGTCGGCGCGGAAGGGGCAAGGCTCGAGGAGGAGATAAAGGCCATACGGGCGAAGTACGGCCTCAGGCTCCTCGGCCCCAACTGCGTGGGCTTCGCAAGGCCCGCGGCGCACCTGAACGCGACATTCCTCAAGGACAGCCCTGAGCCCGGCTCCATAGCTTTCAT
>DAEE01000035.1:19881-21302 GCA_002495205.1 Thaumarchaeota archaeon UBA183
GACCCTAACACCCGCAGCATCATAGTCTACGTCGAAGGCATCGGGAACGCCAGGAAGTTCATGAGCGCAGCGAGGGGGTTCGCCCGGACCAAGCCCATCATAGTCCTCAAGGCGGGTAAGTACACAACTGGCGCCAAGGCCGTGCAGTCCCACACAGGTGCCCTGGCAGGCGACTTCGAGGTCTACGACGCGGCCTTCAAGAGGGTCGGTGTCCTAAGGGTGGACGAAATCGGAGACCTGTTCAACTGTGCCAGCGTCCTCGACTCCAAGCGTCTCCCCTCGGGCCCGAAGGTTGCGATCGTCACGAACGCGGGAGGGCCAGGGGTGCTGGCATCCGACAAGATTACAGACCTCGGAGGGGAGCTGGCCAAGCTCTCCGACGCCTCGATGAAGGCACTCAACGAACGGCTCCCTCCCTTCTGGAGCCACGGCAACCCGGTCGACGTACTCGGGGATGCAGACGTGGACCGCTACGAGCACGCCATGACCACTCTGCTGGCCGATTCCAATGTCGACGGCGTCCTTTCGATCTGCACCCCGCAGGGGGTCACGCCGGCCACGGACCTGGCGTCCATGGTGGTGAGGATTTCGAAGGACAAGCACAAGCCCGTTCTCACAGTCTGGATGGGGGAGAAGGGGGTGGCGGAGGCGCGGCGGAAGTTCGCAGAGAACAGCATCCCCACCTACCCGACACCCGAAGAAGCCGTCAAGACCTACATGTACATGTACAGGTACAGGCGGAACCTCGACCTCCTCTACGAGACCCCCAACGAGATCCCGGTCGACCTGATGCCGCCGAACAGCCACCTCAGGCTGATGGTAAGGAAGGCGATCGCCGACGGGAAGCTCCTGCTCTCTCAGGCAGACGCCGACAAGTTCCTGGACGCCTACAACATCCCCAGGCTTGGCGGAGGCTTCGCCAGAGGCGAGGAGGAGGCGCTGATGATCGCCCGGAGGGTGGGCTACCCCGTGGTCCTCAAGATAGTCTCCCAGGAGATTGTCCACAAGTCGGACATCGGAGGCGTGGTCACCAACATCACCAACAGCGAGATGCTGGCCCACGAGTACGGGAAGCTGATGGACAGGGTGAAGATACTGAAGCCCGACGCCAAGATAGACGGGGTCTACGTCCAGAAGATGGCCAAGAGCATAGACTACGAGCTCATCCTGGGCTCGAAGAAGGACAGGGACTTCGGAGCTGTGCTCCTCTTCGGGTCCGGGGGCGTGGGCGTCGAGTTGTTCAAGGACTTCGCCATAGGGCTCCCACCGATAGACCAGGTCCTCGCCCGGCGGATAATGGAGGAGACGACCATCTACAAGGCGCTCTCCAAGGGGCTGCGGAATCGCTCGCCGGCGAACCTCAAGGCCCTGGAGGAGGTCATCGTACGCTTCTCCAGCATGGTCACCGACTTCCCCGAGAT
>DAEE01000059.1 GCA_002495205.1 Thaumarchaeota archaeon UBA183
ATCAGGCTCAGGCGCCTCGGCCGCGAGAACCCGGTCATGTTCGGGGCCGATTCCGGTATCCTTTTAATGGTTTGGTAGCAACCATCCTCCTTGTAGATGGGCAAACACAAACCGAAGTCAGGCGCTGAACGTCTGACTACCCTTCTTCATCTGGTGAAACTCGGGGCAGGGGCTTCATATGCCAAGATATCGACGAAGGAACTCGGAGATTCCATCGACCTCAGTCAGCAGGCGGCCTCGTTGCGGATCATAGAGCTTCAGAAAGCNNAAGGATGTTGAGACCTTCCTCCTAGAAGCGAGCGTCAGTTTCGAACGAGGGAAGAGCGAATTCCTCTTCAAGGGCACGGTGTTCACCGGTCTTAACGAAGGCGCCTATTACATCTCACTGAAGGGGTATGCGAAGTCCTTCCGGAGGGCTCTCGGGTTCGAACCCTTCCCGGGGACGCTCAATCTTAGGCTGGCGAATCAGGCGATGATTGAACAGCGTCGACAGCTCGANNATTCCAGGCTTCACCGACGGAAAGAGGTCCTTCGGGCCTGTGAAGGTCTTCAAGGCGAGGATCGAGGGAAGCCACCCGGGAGCGGTTCTCGCGATCGAGAGAACGCATTACGACAGCTCTGTCTTGGAGATCATCTCTCCTGACAACCTCAGACGGACTCTCGGCCTCAAGGACGGGGACGAATGCTCCGTCATTGCGTACCCGGGCGCGAAGTAGTCGACTCCGGACCGCGACTCCCCCAGGGGGGGCGTTCATGCGCCCCGGAGAATGTTCGCCAACCACGGTGCCCTGCTTCGGAACCGTCGTTCCCGCATGTCTGTTGCGGCCGGGGCGCCGTCCAGGTTCCTCTTTCCTTCCTGATGACGGAGGGACCCGGACGTCCCTACGCGAGGCCAGCGATTTCCTTATCTAGAATCGGGTGTGTCGGGACCTCGTTGGCAGAACAGGAGATTCTTGTTCTCGTGGACGACAACGACAACGAGATTGGAACCGATACGCGCGAGGCCTGCCACTCAGGGAAGGGGAAGCGGCACAGGGCCTACACTGCTCTGCTCTTCCACGACGGCCGGATGCTGTTGCAGCAAAGGAGCAGGAAGAAGCTCCTTTGGCCAGGGGCCTGGGACGTCTCCTTTACGAGCCACGTCTATCCGGGGGAGACCTACCAGCAGGCGGCGTCCCGTCGGGCCCTGCAGGAGCTGAGCGCACGTGTACGTGAGCTCACGGACGTGTACTCCTTCGTCTACTTCGCCCCCCAGGGGGCAAACGCGGAGAACGAGTTCTGCAGAGTCCTGGTCGGAGAATTCGACGGGAGAATCAGGCCCAACCCCGACGAGATGATGGCCGTCCGCTGGGCGACCACGAGCGAAGTCAAGGCTGACCTCGCCTCGAACCCAGACTCCTACACCCCCTGGTTCAGGCTGACATTCGAAGGTTTTCTGAGGAGCCCCGCCTCTAAGAAGTATTCCTAGTCTATCTCTTTCAGGTCGCCGATGAGCTCCCCCGCCCTCTTGAGGGTCGCTTCCACCGTCTCCTCTTCCCCCGCGGAGGTCGAGAAGGAGGCAGCCGTCGCGTGCCCGCCGCCGTGCCCTCCGAGCCTCTTCGACATCTCCTCCGCCACCTGGGTCCCGAGCTGGATCTTCGTCCCATCGAGGAACCTCTGGGTAGACCTCAGGCTGACCCTGGTCTCATCCTCCGACTCCCCTCCGACTATGGCCATGTCCGCGCCCAGGTACACCAGTGACCGGGCAACGTGGGCCTGGAACGAGCCAACGGTGCTGGTGGCCACGACCCAGTCCCCTCCCCTGTAGATTCTCAGCCTCTGGGCCCCCTTGAGCTTAGCCAGCACCTCCCCGTAGTCAGGTTCGCTTCTCAGCTCCCTTCTCGCAACAGCCAAGTCGGCGCCAGCGTCCATCAGCTTCACCACGTCCCTGAGTCCCTGGGGACTGGCGATGGCCAAGTGCGACGAGTCGAACATTATCGCCTCCAGCAGCGCCTGGGCCGTGTCCGCATCGACCTCCGCCCCCAGCTCCTGGAAGATGCTGAACACCACCTCCGCAGCCGACGTCGCTGTCTCGTCCACTATCACCCTGTCGTAGGACATGCTGTCCCTGAGGGGGTGGTGATCCACGAGAACCCTGACCCCCTTCGACTTCTGCATCTTCTCCTTCCACTCGTTGAGGAGCTCCTCGTCCCCGACGTCGACGGCCACGTAGAGGTCGTATTCGTCCGCGCTCTCCTGCACGGTGGCGTGGGGGAACCTTCTGCTTAGCTTCTGCGTCAGGAGCGTCATCCCCCCGGGGGTGACTATTTCCACCCTGCATTCAGGCGCCAGGGCGCCGATGAGCTTGGCCATTGCGTAGGCTGAGAGATAGGCGTCAGCGTCTGCGTTCCTGTGGCAGACAACTGCTGCGGTCCGCAGCTCCTTCGCCGCAAGATATGGGAATTTCGTCAGCTTCGTTTCAACGGTCAATTTCCGCCACGGGTCAGGCGTCTCCGGGGGGCGGCGGCTGCTGCTGTGCCTTTGGCTTCACTGCCTCGTTGATCTTCGCCTGCAGGTCGTTCAGGCTCTCCCTGAACCTGCTCTCCTGTTTCGAAAGAACCATCTTCCTTGTATTTCCGAGCTCCTTCCTTTCGTTCAGCTCCTTCATCACGTCCTCCTTGTTCACTTTCACCAAGATGTTCCCAGCGAACTTGTAGACCGCCTCGCTGTCGCTCGCCTTGTTCAGCTCCTCGAGCGCCTTCTCCGTCTCGCTCAACTCCAACTCCACCTGCTGCTTCTGGGCGAGGACGGCCTGCAGATTCTGCTGCGCCTGGTCGTACCTCGCCAGCTGCTCCCTAAGGAGAGGGGGAAGTTCTGGCTGGCTCAATCTTCGTGACCGCGACCCTCGAGTCTACTTAAAGCCTTTCGACTCTTTCACATGGCGCCCCGGAGTTTCTCCAGGACGGCCCTCGCCTTCTCGGCCATCTCTTCGGGCTCCTTCGCCTCGAGCTCGACCCTGCAAATCCCGCCCCGGACTTGTGCAGAGGGGAGCAGCTCCTTGATCCTAGCCGCCGACTCCCCGTTCGCCCTGAAGGCTATCTTCAGCGCCAGGGACTCTATCGGCCTATCTTGCCTTTGCCTGCGCGAGCTCATAGGCGCCGCCAGCGACGGTGTAACCGCACGACTTGCACCTCCAGATGCCCGAGGCGGTCCTCCCCAGCCTCATGCTGGAACACGCCGGGCACTGCCTCGCCTGCTTCTGGGCCCTGAACACTCTTGCGTACCTCTTCCTTAGGGTGCCCCCGTACTTCGCACCCAGTCCCCTCACATTCTCCTTCGTCTTCGCCATCACATTGTCGCCTCTGTGATCTGGCCCCTCAGCTGCTTCCCTACCCTGATGGAGGTGTCGGCCGCCTCAAGGACCTGCGCCGGTGTTATGCTGCTCGCCTCCCCCTTCTGGCTTGCGCAGATGTTCCCCTCGTCGTCCGTGGTGATCGTTATCCTCATGTCCATCGACGCTTCTTCCTCCGTGTTGGGGTCGACCACCATCCTGTCCCCTATCCTCGCGAGTGTTACTGAGACAGGTGTCCTTTCCACGGGAAGGGGTATCCACTCCTCCGTGACCTCTGCCTTCTCGTCCTTGACGACGTACTTCTTCATCTTCGACGTCCTGAGGGCCGCCACCACCGCATAGCTTGTCGCATCGAACAGGTTCCCGTCAACGTTCATCACGTTGCAGTCGACGAACACAGTCACCACGCTCTTGGCCGGGACAAGGCAGAGCTTCGTCAGGTCCACCATCTCGGACTCGCGTATTCCCCTGTCCACCACCCTGGCCAGCTCTATGGCCTCCTCGCT